>JANNOF010000010.1:0-1642 GCA_031398925.1 Gloeobacteraceae cyanobacterium SOY_34_metabat_371
AACTCTTGTCCCCTCTCCTTTTGGGCTACTGTATATACACATCTTGGGCATGAGCTAAAGACCAACCTTGAAAGAGAGCGTCAAACTGTTGTAAGCCCTTGAATAGAGTACCGATTCCTGGAGGACGTTGACTTTGCAAGCCAGACCATCCGCCTAAACGAGCAATCAGCCAAGTTGCCCAGGCTAGGGTAAAGGGAGGATGAGAATTCTGTTGTTTGGTCGTGCGTCCATTGAGCGTTGGGGCAAGGTGGCTCAAACACTGTTGTTGAGCCTCAGAAAACACGACGGTTGCGGCTTGAGTTTCATCGTGCCGTCCTGAACTCAACTGAAGCACTTGTAGTGCCGCCGCGAGAGCCAGCACACAGAGTCGTTGAATGGCTTTGCCCGATTCAAGTTGGGTAGCTTCCAAGTCTAGTCCCCCTTGCTTGAGTGTGGCAAAGAGTTGTTCAATGCGCCAACGCCAACTGTACCAGTTAATCACCTGTAAGGCTTGTTCGATGCAGACGACTCGGTGAGTGGTGAGTAAGCGCCAATGCACAGGAGATTGTCCGGGAGGTGGAAGAATTTCCTTGGCTTCAAGCGCGTAAAGCGAGACTGAATCCGGATACTCTGTGCCATCGAGTCGCTTAGGACGTTGAATCACCACACGGGTAAAGCGTACCGCCATCCACGCTTCTCGTTGACTTCGCCCTTTGCGAGGGTCTGCCATGACGCTAAAGCAGTAGGTGCCCTCACAGGGTTGCTCACTCAAATAGGCAAACAAGCTTTGCGGGGTTCCAACTAGCAAACGGTCTCGGCAGGCTCGGATCAACAGGTGGGTGCGGCGATTAGGGACCCGCACCCATTCTTCATAGATGTCCGCTTCGCGGTCGCCGATATGGGTCACAACAGATGCCCCTCCTGAATCTAGGCATTGCCCACTCTCTGCGGCTGACTCCAACCACTTGAACGATTCCTTCTCCTCAATCGGCAGTTCCTTGTAGTTGCGCGTGTGTTTACCCTGATGCGCCATTGGACGACTCCATAGTTGCACATCGCTAATCCCTAACGGAAAGCCACTATCGGCATTCAATACCAAGCTGGGATGAATGAAAAACCCTAAATCTCGGTCGTTACCCACCACCCCCAATCCCTGCGGGTCAAGCCGTCCGACATGGGCTTGCAAGTTTATCTCGCTGCTATCACTAATGGACAGTACATGTAAGCCTTCCACTTGCTGCTGACAATGGCTTGCCAAGCTTCGCTTTAGCTCGCCTATACTCACTTGCTCATTATCTAAAAAGCGGTAGTACCCCATCTGCTCTGCCCAGTCCTGACTGATATGGCGAATATTCACCGACTGATGGGTACAGATTGCCTCGTATAACATAGCCCCCTTTTTTCTAGCCGTTTATCTCCAAACGCGGCTCCTCTGAACTGACGGGCATGGATAAGAATGGGATTCCCTAGCATTTCCTGGCAGGTAACTCTGATTCAAATAGTGTATCGGGAAGTTGTGTATACACAGTAGCCCGCAGAAGAAGGGATTTAATCCGGCTCCCTTCTCCCCAGGGAGAAGGGTCGGGGATGAGGGCATTTGATGCAGCTAGAGCTTGAGCGACTTTTGCGTAAAGGGTAGATTCTAGAGTGAGTGTGTAAGTCC
>JANNOF010000011.1:0-2237 GCA_031398925.1 Gloeobacteraceae cyanobacterium SOY_34_metabat_371
TTAGAAGAAGCGATCGCCTCTTATGACAAAGCCATCAAAATCAAACCCGACGACCACGAAGCTTGGTACAACCGGGGTACTGCGCTAGGAAAATTGGGAAGATTAGAAGAAGCGATCGCCTCTTGTGACCAAGCCATCAAAATCAAACCCGACGACCACGATGCTTGGAACAACCGGAGCAATGCGTTAGGAAAATTGGGAAGATTAGAAGAAGCGATCGCCTCTTATGACCAAACTATCAAAATCAAACCCGATGACCACGATGCTTGGTACAACAAAGCTTGCTCTTATAGTTTGCTAGGGAATGTCGATTTGGCAATAGAGAATTTGCAACAAGCTATCAATCTAAATCCTGAATGCCGAGAGATAGCAAAAACTGATACTGTTTTTGACAATATTCGAGAAGATAGACAGTTTCAAGACTTGATTAGTCGTTAGTCATTGGGCATTGGGCATTGGTTAATCTACCGCAAAATTGGGCTACCATGATGATGAACTAAATACCACTTACCACCGAGAAACTGAAATACATTTGTAGCTGTTGATTGTGCTTCAAGTCTTCTCCCACCTACTACTTGAAATACATTTTCTCTCAACACAACGTAGGCGATATTATCAGTTAATTCTGTAGCAATTATATCTGTGTTAATTTCGATATAAGCGGTATTTGTAAATATCTGTTCCCAAGAAGTGCGAATCTCTTTCCAACCTCGCAATACATTACTTCCAGGATGAATACAAAAACTCCCTGTTCCTTGTGACCATAGTGCACTCATTGCCTCAATATCTTTTCTTTCAAAAGCTCGATAAAAAGCTGCATTAGCCGCTAAGACTTCATCCTTCGTCATAGATAATCAAATATTTAAAAGTTATGAGTTATGAGTCACTAAATTATAACTCTCAAGTTTGATAAATTTAGTAACTACCTATGCTCCAATACGGTTCGGATAAGACTCGATCCCCCCAACCCCCCTTAAAAAGTGGGGCTAATAATGACTCTATTTCCCCCTTTTTAAGGGTAACTAAGGGGGATCAGGACTGTATACCTTACAGAACCGTATCGATCAACACCCAATCCCTTTGAGTGAATTGCGGTTTTTGACTAACCCATAGCGTAATGTCATGAAAACTTGACATGATAGCGATCCGCTCACGTCAAACCAGCTATAATTGTCATGGTTTTATGACAAATTGATCCCAGAAAGGCTGATAAACTCGTGAAACAAGCAAAAACCTACTTGTTCCCCCTTGATCCCTCGATATGCTTAGTGGTTAATATTGATTTAAGAAATAGAAATCCTTCGATCTCAAAGAAATGCTGATTTTGGCATAACAAGGGATTTAAAGGAAGTTACCTGAATTTTAAAACAGACTAAAAAACTTAAAAACTGGGCAAAACCAGGAGTCAGGAATAAGAAATTCATCTGGAGTGGATGACATTTTACAAGCATTCTTTAACCAGGGGAAATCATTTACCACTTAAACTACTGGAGGCCAAACTAATGGCAAAAGAACGCCCGCCACTTGAAGAGATGACTTTACGCCAACTACGTAAAGTTGCCAGCGAATATAGCATCTCTCGCTATAGCCGAATGCGTAAATCCCAATTGCTGGCATCAATTCAAGAAGTCCAGCGCACCAAACTTTCGCTCAGTCCATCTCGTTCATTGGAGGCACAGGAAACCGTGGAAGCTGCAAAGTTTGAATTAGGTCAGGAAGATCGGACAGGTGGATCTTTGGCTGATGTTGATGCAGGACTCGCAGATTTGCCCTCTGGCTATGGTGAAAGCCGGATTGTACTTTTACCGCGCGATCCACAGTGGGCTTACACTTACTGGGATATTCCCAATGAACATAAAGAAGAACTGCGCCGACAAGGGGGACAACAACTCGCACTACGGATTTATGATGTCACCGACATTAATATCGAATACCAAAGTCCCCACAGTATTCAAGAATATCCTGCTGATGAACTAGCCAGAGAATGGTATTTACCAGTTCCAGTTAGCGATCGCGATTATGTGATCGATATCGGCTATCGTGCTGCTGATGGACGCTGGTTGGTATTAGCTCGTTCTACGAGAGTACACATTCCTCCCGTCTATCCTTCTGATTGGATTGAGGATGTCTTCATCACCGTAGATTTTGAAGAAGATTTGCGTGGCAAGACTCAATACGAATTAGTTCCTCCTACCAAAAAGATTCCAGCGATCGCAACTGCCGGAACTAGTGCCAAT
>JANNOF010000022.1:0-8944 GCA_031398925.1 Gloeobacteraceae cyanobacterium SOY_34_metabat_371
CACCGTTACTTGGAGTAAGCCCCAACTAAGTGGATCTGACGATCCTTATACGGTGCGCTACGTGACCGAGTTCCAGACCAACGGCGGATCTTGGGGCAATCGCCTAAGCGTCACGGCCCGCCAAGCCGATTGGGTAGTTAGTCCTGGTACGTACCTAGCCCGAGTGGCTGCCATTGATCTGTATGGCAATCAGAGCGCATGGGTAGAGTCCAACGCTGTCACAGCGGATCAAGCTAATTTGGTCTATCAACTCAACTCGATCAGTCATTCTCTTCTTTTAGGAGCAGTCTAGTGGCGAACATCAAAGCCCGCGACGGATTAAACGCATCTATCGAGATCAAAGCCACGGGCACAGGCACCACGATTGATCCGTACGTGCCAGTCCATCAAACCTCTGAAGCCCGAACTACTGCCAGGACTGCCCTAGCCGACGGCACCCCAACTACTGCGGTCACTACTTCTGGAGGGCGAACGGTCGTTAAATCTGGTCAGATACCGGAACTGCAAGGCAACTCAAATGTCACCCTGACCGCTAGCACGGCTGAAACAACTTTAGTCCCAGCCGGGGCCGCTGGGATACTCCGGGATCTAACCGGGTTGATCTTTTCAAATAGCAGCGCCACTGGAGTGAACCTAACCCTGCGTGATGCGACAGCCGGATCTGCCAGATTTATTTTTTATCTCCCTCCTACAAGCTCACAAATGTTCGCGCCGCCCCAAGGGATCTTTAAGCAAACCACGGATGCAAATAACTGGACCGTCCAATCGAGCGGATCTGTAACCTCTATCGAGTGTTTTGCTTTTTGGGAAGTCCGATCCTAGCCTGAGGATCTTTTTTTATTTAGGTACTCTACTCCTAGCGATGAGCACCCCCTGATGTCGGATCAACAGTCTCAGCAATTGATTGCAGCCCTGATCACTTTGGCTCTGCTAATTTTCACAGGGATCTTGGTGGCACTTGATAGACTGCCCTCCGAAGCGCTTTCTATGGTTTTGGTGGCAGTGATCCTCTATTGGCTGCCCTCCCCCCTCAACAGAAAAGGAGGATAGATCATGACTACCGAGAAAGCGATTGAGCTTAATGCATGGGCAGGTCGGGTACTGGCTACTGAGGCCACGCTTAACCATCCGACACAGAATCAGATCAGAGCGGCGCTGAAGAATCAGGTCGCTATCCTGCAGCCACTAAGGGATAAGTGGGATCAGGTGCCCAAGACTTCTAGATCCTTGCCGGATCAGGTTTTGGATTACGCGATGCGCTTTGTAGGAGTGCACGAGAAGGGCGGCAATAACAAAGGCCCTGAGATCGAACAATTCCAACGGGCCGTAGACGGCTATGCAGGCGGCGAGCCGTGGTGTGCGGCCTTTGTGCAGTACTGCATTAAGGAAATCGAGGATCGCAATGGCGCAACCTCCAAGGTTTTTAAATCAGAGCATTGCCTGACGATCTGGAATCGTACCCCTAAAAGCCAGCGCCTAACTACTCCTGAACCCGGATGCCTGGTGATCTGGAGGAACGGTAAAACAGCGCAAGGCCACGTAGGCTTTGTAGTCGGCCTTGAGGGCAAAGTGCTGCTCACCATCGAAGGTAACACCTCAGACGGATCAGGGGTGTCTCGTGACGGAGACGGGGTGTATAAGCGGCTGCGCTCTATAAATTCCGTAGGATCCTTGTCTATCGTCGGTTATCTGAGGGTGTTCGAGTGAATCTAGATCAAGTGGAATTGCAAGTTTTATTGACTGAAATCCGAGCCGATCTGAAAGCCCTTAGGCAGGATCTCTCAGAAGTAAAGATCCAAACGCTTAAGACCAATGGGCGCGTGAACGCTCTGGAATTGTTCAACGCCGGGATCCAAGGGTCCAAGGCCACGGTGATCGGGATAGTGACGGGCTTAGGGGCGGCCCTGGGCGTAGTGGCTACGGCACTATCCGGTTGGCTGGCTGGTCCAAGATAAAAGCCCCAGATCCTTTGGAGATCCAGGGCAGGCATACAGATGATCCGTGAGCGAAAGATCAGGAGATAATTTTTAGCTGTGGACGAATTTCTACTCCGTCTGGAACTTGAATTGAGGAAAGGCTAGAAGTTTCGCACGAATACTGCCAGCCCTCCTGCTCCGAGTACCAACAATTGTGCTCTGTATAGCCTGAGACGGGGGCTTTGCTATGCCAACAATAGCCTACGACACGGGCAATGGTGCCGTACTTGTCTATTTCCTGAGTGTCGCCGATCTTGAAGGGTAATTTTTCCGGCTTGGGCAATGGTCCGGTTGCAAATGCCATGATCTTTTTCTCCAAACTAACGTGATCTTGTAAAACTGAAGTAAAACCGGGGACGGCCCCGGATCGGAATTAGTCCTCGGTTTCTTTCTCCAAAGTTTCGCGCGCTAGGCCCGACGCGTTCTGGGAGATCTGCAAAAGCAGGAGGGTTTCCCCCTGGGCCCGTAGCCGATCCATGAACTTATGGATCATTTCAAATTTTTCTGCGATCTCTTGCTCGGTCATGGCGGCGTCTCATCTGGTGTGAGATCAATTTAACCCAAATTTCTAATTCTGTAAACACTTTTTAGAAAGATTTTTCTAATCTTTTTTAGGAACACTGATCGGACTAGGCGTAGCCAGGATCAGTTTACCCTCTCCGATCATCTCCAATAGCTTAGCCAGAGAGGGCTTGCCCCCATAGAGACAGCCAAAGTTGACAGCGTTGGCATCCAAGACCTCTATGGTCACGGGGGTTAGCCGGATCGATACCGTCACGGTCTCCCGATCCCCTTTGACTCTGGGCCTGGGATCTAGATTGGCTCTGCTGGCAGGGTTTTGTCCCCGTCCGTATTTGATCGCGTCTTCTGTCATGGTTTATTAGAGTCACCGAGACAATGATAGCGCGGATCATCTTGCTGAAAATAGATAAATATTTCTAAAAATGGTTTACAGAATTAGAAATAGGCTATACTTAATACATGAGGGGCTACGAACTTCCCGGAACGCCACCCCTCACTAACCCACAAAGGATCCTCACCATGCTAAAGCAACTCAATTACACCCGCAACTGCGCTAACTGCCCGCACTTTTCACCCCGGCTAGATCTTCGCCCCATGCGCTCCACCGAGGGTAAACGCGGTGTGTGCAAGCTGACCGAGCAGGTAGTCCGCGCCCACTGGTTAGCCACGGCCGCTTGTAAATAAAACCCCAGGGGATCGCCTAGATCCCCGTCACTAGGAATCCCAACTATGCAACCCTCAAAGCCCCGCTACACTGTTCAACCCCTTGATCCGCAGATCCTTTTGATCAAGCTCAGCCCACGGATCAGCGTGATCCGCAATGTCGCCACGGGTAAGGACGTGACTTACTTTGGGTGCGACACCCTGGAGCAGGCCCAGCGTCTAGCCGCCTGGATGGCGGATCGCGGCTATAGTAAATACAGTCCGGCCAAGGATCGGGGAGCCAATAAGCCCCGTAAATCTCAACGGATGCCGCAAGCTTACGAGCTAAAGTGCCACCGGTGCCCTGAAGCCTGGATCGTCCAAGCAATGGCCCGAGATCTAGCCCGCGATCATGCCGAGAAAGCTTTGGCCCAGGCTGCCGCGTAATTCCTCTACTAAGGCACAATTCAAGGCACAACCTTAGACCTATTTCCTGAATCCCTGCCCAGCAAAGGATCTGAGCACTAGAATCTAGTCTTTGGGAGCAGAGGGTCGCAGGTTCGAATCCTGTCATCCCGATATTTTTGAACTTTTAGCCATTGTTCTCCAAACGCTTGCCTATTTAAGGATCCTCTAGACTAAGTTGTTTTTTCATGGATCTGCACCGTCGATACAAAGACTCCGTCTCAGGTTATATTGCCTTAATTTTGCTCAGATCTGGGGGACCCTTTTGTGAAAATCTTCGGCGTGACAGTAATCCCCTAAGTTGCTGTAGCATGCCCCAAGGACACTTATTAAGTAGAATGTACTACGGATGGAAGGATCCAACTGTTAAGTACCCGCTCTAATTCTTCCATCTTCACGGGCTTAGTAATATAGTCATCCATGCCAGCAGCGAGGCATTTTTCTCGGTCCCCTTGCATGGCATGGGCGGTCATAGCTATCACGGGGAGCCTGTGCCCTGGGACTTCACGCCTGCGGAGTTCTAGGGTGGCATTGTAACCATCTAGCTGGGGCATTTGGCAATCCATAAACACAAGATGATATACTTTATTGCTAATGGCATCTAGGGCTTCTTGTCCATTGTTGGCAATATCTACTTGATAGCCCAGTTTAGCTAATTGGCGGAGGGCGACTTTTTGATTAACCAGATTATCTTCGGCTAATAAAATACAGAGATCGGTTTTTAGAACAGTTGATTTCTCAACAGGAAGTGCCACTGTAATCGGCTGTTGTTGGACCATCAAGTTGAGCAGACCATCTAACAGTTGTGATTGGCGGACAGGTTTGGTTAAACATAAACCGATCCCTTCGGTGGCTAAAGCTTGCCAGTTACTGCGTTGATCTAAAGAAGTCATCATGATCAAAAGTAGATCGGCAAAGCGGGGGTCATTTTTGATCAGCCGTGCTAGGGTTAGCCCATCCATTTCAGGCATCTGCATATCGAGTACGACTAGCTGATAAGGATCCCCTTCTTGAACCGCAGCTTCTAGCATGGCAAGGGCTTCGGCACCACTGCTGGCGCTAGCCTCACGGATGCCCCAGTAGGCAAGCTGGTAATGAAGAATCTGGCGATTGGTGGCATTATCATCAACCACTAAAAATCGTCTTCCCGTTAAAACTCCCGGCTCAAGTAAGATAGGGGCTTGAACAACCGGATTGAGTTGTTTGGGTAAGGTTAGACGAAACCAAAATGTTGATCCCTGACCGGGGGTACTTATAAGGTCAATCTGTCCCCCCATTTTTTCAATCAATTGCTTAGAGATGCTTAAACCCAGCCCTGTGCCCCCGTATTGACGGGTGGTAGAACCATCAACCTGAGAAAAGGGTTTAAACAGGCGCTGTTTGCCCTCATCTGAGATCCCGATTCCCGTATCTTCGACGGCAAAACATAGGGTAGCGTGCTCAGGGGTTTGGGATTCTACTTCGATCCGTAATACCACTTCGCCTTGGGGTGTAAATTTGATCGCATTACCCACCATATTAATAAGTACTTGCCGGAGGCGTCCGGGGTCTCCTCGGAGTAGCGAAGGAACCTCCGGGGCCATAATAAGGGCTAACTCTAAATGTTTACGTTGGGCCGCATTAGCTAATAGATCAACTACACTTTCCACCGTTGCGCGCAGATCAAAATCGATGACTTCGATTTCTAAATGACCAGCTTCGATTTTAGAAAAATCTAAGATGTCGTTAATTACAACCAGTAATGCATCGGCACTGGTGCGGATCGACTCGGTAAATTCTTTTTGATCGGGACTTAAGGAGGTATCTAACAGTAACCCACTCATACCAATTACCCCATTCATGGGGGTACGGATCTCATGGCTCATATTCGCCATAAATTCTGATTTTAAGCGTACAGATTCAACCGCTATATCTCTTGATTGGGCAAGCTCGCGTTCAGCCTGATGCCGTTGCTGAATCTCTTGTTTAATAAAAAAGTATACTGCCCCCAAAATAAACAAATTAACTAGACTCCCAATAGCCAAAATATAAAGGACACGTTGGGTTTCAAAGGTTTCTTCCTGTTTCCGTTCTTGCAACGCTGCATATTCGGCGCGTTCCATATCTTGGATCACAAGACGGATCCCATCCATAAGGGTTTTACCCACATCTCCTTGGAAGCTTAATTGCGCTGCTTTTTCCCCTTGGGTACGCCGGAGTTCAATAATCTGGTTGGTATAATCTATTTTGCGTTGCACAAAATAAGTTAAAGAATCTAACTCCTCTTTAGTTAAGACCGTTTTACCTTGTTCTAATAATTTTTGAATTCTTTGGATTTGCTCTTTGGCATAAATAGCAGCGCTCTCATTGGGTTCTAAATACTCTACGTTTCCTGTGATCACATACCCCCGTCCACCCGATTCAATATCTTTCACGTACGAAAGTATATTTTCTAGGGACCGAATTACCGTTAGGGTTTGGCGGGATTGCTCCGCGCTCTCGAGCAAGGTGCCCATGCTCCTAAACGTTATCCCACTAATCCCGATCAGGATTGACGCCACCACGATGAAACTCAAGGCCGTGCTTTTAATAAATGGATTAGCTGATATTTTCATGGGAGGACACCGTCACTCATTTATTATGGACGACGCGCTCTAAATATTTTTAAAGGTATCATCAAGATCCTGTCTTTTGTTTGATTTAAATAATTATTGCAGTAAATATGAAGATTCGTATTTTTTTAGCCAATCATGGCTCGTGATGGGGAACATTCCTATGTTTAGATCGCTAGAATTTTAAGAAAAATCCTTAGCTGCAAGGACTTTAGCGCTTAAAGTAGCGCCATAAATCCTAAATCTTACTTTTACATTCCGCAATATGATCAAGCCCAGATCGATTTAAAGAATCGTAAAAAAATCAATTTTCAGGGCCTTCTTCTGGAATCCTAGAGAATGAGGTGACACATACTGATTTGGCATGACCACCGTCCCAACTTTTTATACCAAGATGCTGCCGTCTTCTACACCTGCCAAAACCATACTTGATTATGAGGGTGTGTATCCCTGCCCCGTGTGTCGGCATGGCGAGATCACCGCATTATTCATGACGGAGGCCTTTGCCTGTAATTTTTGTCAGCATATTTTTACCAGCCAGCCCGAAGAAGCCTTGATCCGGGTGGAGGACAATGTCCAGCCTTTATCTTGGCGTTGGAATGGTAAAAATTGGCAAGCAGTGAGTCATGAGGATTTAGACCTTACCCTGGTAATCTGGGGTGGAGGCTTAGCGCTAATTTTTTTACCTACCGCTTTGGTCTTTTTCTCCGGTCTATCCCTAGGCAATGATCCTACGGGCAATTTTATTGCCTTCGCCTGGACCGGGCTGACTTTTATTACCCACTTGACCTTGATCACCTGGATGCTGGCGGAGCACTATCAAGTCTCTAGCTATGTCTCCAGTAAGATCCATGTGCGTAAATGGCTCAAGCAACACAAACGTTAGATCTTTTACTGCGCTAGTGCTAACGGGAATTTTTCCCATCGCTACGTCCCAACTGATAGATCCCCGTACCCATAGCGGTCATAAAGCCCAAACTCGTGGCCCAGGATAAGCCCAAGCTCCAATAAACCCCGCCAAAAGCCACCGATCCGCCGACTAAGGCTGGGATCAGGCTGATCAAAGAGGCCATACTCTCGGTCAACGGGTGCGGTGGGCTTCCACCTCCTAAATGGACCGTAATTTGGGTAATGAATTGGTTGTGCCACTGCCAAAAACCAACATAAAGGGCCAAAGACCACAGTATTAAACCTGCCATGGCTAAAGATAAGGGCACCGGACTGAACCATGCATTCACAGAATTTACAAGGTAGGGCTACTTATGTATTTTATGAGAACTTGTTAGAACTGCTCAGTCCCATAGAAATTCGCCTTACAATAGGCCGATAAAAGGCTACCAAGGAGTAGGCGGGTGATCAAACAGCTTATGGGTGCAGTAACCATCGTCCTAGGGCTGACCTTGCCGTTACACGCAGAAGTCATCACGGGTCGTCCAGTTCAGACAATCATCGCCACAGAAGCCCAAACCATCATCGTTGATCAAATTGCTACGCCCATTGTGCCTCGGATTAATCTCACCTGTGAACGAACCTGTGCCTTCAAGATCACCATCTCAGCGGCTGTAGATATTCAAGAACCCGAAACTACCGTCTATGCTGAGGCGATTATCAATGACAGCGGCAGTGGGATCTATCCCTATGATCTGGTTCCTTTAGTACAAAATTTACCCATTGGCAGTTTTCGCGCCCCGTTAACCTGGACTTGGGTAACGGATTGGCATACTAAACGCACCCCCGATTTTGATCTGGATTTGATCCTCTTTACCAATGGCAAACCAGTCCGCCTCCATAGTCGCAGTGTGACCGTTGAGATCCTAGAAGCCCCCAGCCGTGAGGCTAAATGAAATTGGCGGAGCTATGGGCCCGTGCGGGGTTAGCGTTTCCCCTAACGCAGGACTTGGAATTAGCCGGGATTCAAACCGATTCACGCCGCATTCAGCCAGGCGAACTTTTTGTGGGGCTGCCCGGTGCCCATGTTGATGGGGGTAGCTATTGGCCCCAGGCTGCCGCCCAAGGCGCCTGTGCCGCTGTGGTTTCCGATCAAGTCTCTGCCCAGGCAGCGCCGATCCCCTTAATTCAGGTAGCGGATCCGCAAGCCCTATGTGCCCGGTTAGCCGCGGCTTTTTATGATTTTCCGGCCCAACGGCTGACCCTAACGGGGGTGACGGGCACCAATGGGAAGACCACCACCAGCCATTTAATTGAACATTTATTACCCCCGCCCGTAGGTCTGGTGGGGACTTTATATAGCCGTTGGCCCGGTCAAAGTGTAGTGGCTGATCATACAACTCCTTTTGCATTAGAAATGCAGCGGACCCTGGCCCAAATGGTACGCGCCGGGTGTACCCGTGCCGTTATGGAAGTTAGTTCCCATGCCCTAAGCCAGGGCCGGGTCCAAGAATGCGCCTATGATGTAGCGGTCTTTACCAACCTCACCCAAGATCATTTAGATTTTCACGGCGATCTAGAGACGTACTTTGCTGCTAAGGCGTTACTCTTTCAAGCGCCCTATCTACGGGGAAGGGCGGTGATTAATTGCGATACCCCTGTGAGTCAGCGCCTGATTGCCCAGTGTACGGGTCCTGTTTGGACCTATGGCTTAGGGGCAGCGTGTGACTTTAGGGCCCAAGGGGTACGGTTTAGCCCGCAGGGAATGACGGGCGAATTGGTCACGCCACTGGGTACCATCCCTTTTCAGACCTCTTTGGTCGGAAAATTTAATCTCTATAACGTCCTAGCAGCGGTGGC
>JANNOF010000075.1:0-2027 GCA_031398925.1 Gloeobacteraceae cyanobacterium SOY_34_metabat_371
TGACGTTGACCGGCTTGCCGTTCACGTAGACCTCGTAATGAAGGTGCGGGCCTGTAGACGCGCCCGTCGAGCCGACATAGCCGATCACGTCGCCCTGGATCACTTTCTTGCCGGCCTTCATGCCCTTCGCATAGCGCGACAGGTGGGCGTACGCGGTCTCGTATCCGCGCGTATGCTTGATGCGGACATAGTTGCCATATCCGCCGTTCCGGCTGGCGCGTTCGACGGTGCCGTTGCCCGCGGCGTAGACGGGTGTGCCAGTGGGCGCTGCGAAGTCGGTGCCCTTGTGCAGGCGTGTGTAACCCGAAATCGGATGCTTGCGTTTGCCGAAGCTTGAAGAGATGCGGGCGCCGTTGATGGGCGTCTTCATCAGGAACTTGGTCGCGCTTTCGCCGTTCTGGTCGTAGTAATCCGAGACTCCGTCATCGGACGGTGCAAAACGGTAGAAACCGCGCTCCAAAGCTTTGCCGTTGAGCGCCGCGTAAAGCACTTCGCCATTGCGAACGCGGTTGCCGCGTTCATCATAGGCTGTTTCAAACAGGATCTCGAACCGGTCGCCAGGATAGATTTCGCGCTGGAAGTCGATGTCATAAGCGAATGCGTTGGCAAAGTCGGCAACCTGCTGGTCCTCGGCGCCAAGCGCGAGTGCCGCGGCATAAATCGAGGTCTCGATCTCGGCTTCGACCCGAAGGTATCCGGGAGTGAGTTTTGCGTAGAGCGGCGTCGCAGACCAGTCATCCTCGCTGGTGCGCGTGATCAGCAGGCTGTGATCAGCGCCGGCGCGAACGGAAACGGCGGTCAGTTGTCCGTCCGCAAAATAGGCTTCCGCTTTTGTCTTGCCAGGAAGCAGCCGGCGGCTGTCGATCAGGTCCGTGCCCGTCAATGTATGAAGCGCGGCGCCAGCGTCGCCTTGTTCCGCGCCAAGCCGCATCAGCAAACCGGTCAGCGTTTCGTTGCGTTCAAGGTTTCCCTCGGTGCGGTGCAAGGGGCTTTCGTCCACCGCGTCCCAAGCCGTCATGACACGCGCCGCAAGTGGGACCTGGATGGCCGCTTCGGCTGTCTCCGTAAACGGCATGGACGACCGCCCGGACACGACAACACCTGCGATGGCTGAAGCGCTGCCGAGCACTGCGAGCACGATTAGACTCTTTACGCCTTGCGACAGTCCGGATTTGGGCTGCGGTGGGGCGTCAGGCGCGTCGGCGACTTCGTGAGGATCCAAGGATTGATTTCCTGTCATTCAGACGCCCCCAAGGCCCTGGATATGGCACACCGGCTGCACACTCTTGATGGTCTCGCGTCCCTCTTAAGGATTCAAGAACTTGCGGCGTCGGTGTTAGATGCCAAGTTAGGACTTTAAATCGTAGTAAAAGCAAGAAGCAAGCCGGTCGAGCCAGTGACGCCTGATGACGCCCATGAACAGGCTTCGCCTCAAGAGCCGGCGCGGCAGTCCCGCCCGGGGCGCATCTGGTATGTGGTGGGCGGATTCCTCTTTGTTTTTCTGGGCGGTTCACTGTCCCTGTGGTTGTTGCGCAAACCTGTTGCAGAACAGGCTTTGGGCGCCTGGTGCGCGGAACAGGACCTACAGTGTGACGCAAAATTCACCGAACTTGGCGCGTCCGGCATCACTGTTCGGGCGTTGAAAGTCACTTCTGAGGGGTCTGTGCCGGCCGAGGCAGCTGAACTTCGCGCAGGCCTTCGCTGGACCGGACTGTTCACGCCGGAAGTAACCGGCGTCACGGTTAACGGACTTTCGCTTCGCGGCACGCTGGATACCAAAGGTTTGCGTTTCGGCGGGCTTGAGCGCCTCCTTCAGCCCGGTGACGGCAGCGGTACTATGCCCCCTGTCGAGATACGGGATGCCCGTATCCTGCTCCAGACACCTGCGGGCCTTGCAGGGGCCACCCTCAATGTTTCGGGCGCATTGCCCCGGAACGGGACATTGTCGCTCCGGCTGGATGCAGAGGAACTGGAAAACCCTTTCGCGAGCGTCGATCTCCAGGAAGGCCGCCTCGACGTGCGCGCCG
>JANNOF010000118.1:0-8831 GCA_031398925.1 Gloeobacteraceae cyanobacterium SOY_34_metabat_371
GGCTTGCTTGAGGGCTAGCCACAATAAAATTAGGACCAGTACGCCTCCTACCCAGGGAGCATCTAGGGCTAACAGCACTAACGAAGCCGCCATAAGATCTTGACCTAGGGTCATCCAGAGGGGCAGGCGACCCCAGCGAAAAATATACCCTGTCTGCACTAATTGTAGGGTTCCAGCAATGGCTGCCCCCGTGATCATCATACAGACCTCTAACCACCCAGAGTAGGGGAGCAAAACAGCCGCTAAGATCGCTCCGACAAAAGGGGCAAGGATTAATTGGGTGGATTGCAATATCCGCTGCCCTAAGGTCGTCTTAGACCCTACAACTTCAAACACCGCCCAACTAACCAAGAGCCCAAGGACGACCGGATGGCATAAAAAAGAAAGGATCACGCTATCGTTACACACCCCCATGCTTTGGGAGAGGATCACCAACAATAGTAGGGGCAAGCTTAAACGCATGGCCCCCGCCCCCGCTACCGTCAAAGCGGCTAAAACATCTAAAAAATGTGGAGCGAGCATTAACTCAGGCACGGTACTTCAACCAATGGCTGAATTTAGTGTACCCGTGATTCTACCGAGAGCACCAGATCACTGGGTACGGACAACCTGTAAGGGTTGAGGAGTCTTGTCTTCCATGGTAGAAACCAATTGTCCTAGACCTTCCACCAGTTTTTTGAGGTTAGCTCTAAATTTACGGTCCCCGGTGATTTCATCAATATCGGCAGAGATCTTTTCTGCATTACGAAAGGTCCCCCGTGCTGCATCCAGAGTTTCCCGGAGCGATTCGATGGTCGCCGGATCCGCCAGTCCATCACTAATGCGGCGGAGATTCTCTGCGGATTCGGCGGCATTACGGGCCAGTTTGGTCAGGTTTTCCTTAAATTCAGGTTGGGCCAGCACTGGGGTCACGGCACTGAGGTCTTTGGAAACTTTACTGAGACTCGCTAGGGTTGCCGCCAGACTAGAACGATTTTCACGGACCGTATCACTGATTTGTTCGGCGGTCTGACTCACAGAACTTCCGGCAGTACTTAGGCTTTTAAGCGTTTGATCGGCGCTATTAGCGGTTTTGGTAAAGGCTTTGGCCGTGACACTGATCTCGCGGGCTGTAGTCCCTATTTCGGTGCTCAGGGCCCCAAATTGACGGATCGTGGTCCTGAGATCATCGACTAAATTGGCATCTAGGCGTTGGGCAAAAGCATTTAAAGACCGCACCAAATCTTGAACCCGGGTGGGAGACTCCCCCGTTAACTGCGATCCAGGACAAACTACTTCGCGGGTCAGTTGCCCTTGTTTTTGACATTGGTCTTGAAATTCTGCCAGGGTAACTTTAAATTTGCGCGCTTGGGGGTCCGGCAGGATCTCCAAAAAAGTCTCGCCGATTAAGCCCCGTTGCCCTACGGTATAGCGGGCTGTGCGGGGTAAGATGATCCCTGGTTCTTCCACCACTGCTTCCACCACTACCCCATCCAAAGAGGCCGTGACTTTAGTGATCATGCCGATATTTACGCCCCGCAGACGGACTGGAGCCCCAGCGGCTAAGCCATCCGCATCGGCAAAACCCACCTGAAAAATATAGGGGGTCCCATCGGGACGAAAGCGATTGATCCATAGAAAAAAGAGTACCGCCACACCGATGGCAGCAATTAAGAGCAGTCCTACCACGCTTTCTCTGACCCGCCGTTGATTTGCTGTCATTGCCCTATACCTATGTTTGCCCTCTAGTTTATCGAGATGCGCGCCTGGGTTCTAGACTGAAGATAAATAACCTACCAGGTCCGCATGCGCAGAAGGCTACTCCTAGGGATGGTCGCCCTAGCCTTACCCGTTCTAGCCCAGGAGTCTTCCCTAGCGTCCGTACGCTATCCCCGTCAAGGGGGCGAACTTACGGGGTATTTAGCCCGTCCCGACTTAAGCGATGGCACGGGGGTGATCCTGGTGCAGGATCAATGGGGCGTAACCCCCATGCTTCAAGGGGCGGCGCGGCGCTTAGCAGGTTTGGGCTACACGGTTTTGATCCCTGATCTTTATAGTCGCCTGGGCGGGACGGGGGCCATGCCCCTGCGTAATCCCGACGAAATTCGCTATACCATTCGCCAACTTAGTGATGGGCAAGTGATCACAGACCTTGATGGCTCGTTTGTTTATTTAGAGCAACAGATCAAAGGGGATCAAATTCGGCCCCGCATTGGGGTAGTCGGTTTTGGCTGGGGCAGTACTAAGGCCCTAGTCTATGGTTGTGAAAATTTTGATCTCAAAGCAATGGCCCTTTTTGGCGGTATGGCCCCGGAGCCGATTGAGCGCTTGGGACAACTACAGCTACCCGTATTAGGCCAGTTTCCCCAGGAGGCGGCGGAAACCAAAGATATCCCCCGCTTGGAGTCGGGGATCAAAAATTGCCGGATCCAAGTGCTAGCCGGGACGAGGACTAATTTTTGGGATCCCAGTCACCCCAACTATGACCCCCCAGCGACCCAACAAAGTTGGGCCCAGATCACCGAATTTTTAGCCACCCAGCTCCGAGGCGGTACGGTTGCTAGTTAGCACGGAGTAGGCGCGGTGTAAATTCCAAGGCCGACACGGTAGGATTATCAAAATCCAGCACTACGTCAAACTGAGCACCGGGCCCAAGCTGATCTAAGGTCAAACCGATCATTGGGCTACCCGTATCCGGGGCCAAGGTAGTCCGATTGATCAAGGTAATCCCGTTGGGTAAGGCTTCGGTAGCCAGAAATAAGGGTCCCGTTAACGTAGTTGTACCAGCGTTACGCACCGTTACCTGTTGGCGGGTACGGGTAACTTGGATCTGGCCTCCCACGGTAATCTGACTCGATACTGCTTGACCACTGGCGGTACGTAACTGCGGGGTATAGCTCAAAATACTGGGGGTAGGGTTATCGAACTCCAGTCTGGTAGTGATCTGAGCACTGGGGGGTAAAGTGTTTAAGGTTCCCAAAACAATAGACAGGGGTGCATCCGTAGCACTGGTTCCTGCCTGAGCACTGGTGAGGGAGGCGCCCGCCGTAAGCCCCTCTAGAGCGGCATAGAGCGGTCCCGTTAAACTCGTATCTTCAGAATTAAGGACAACCAGTTCCTGACGGATCCGCTGGACGGGAATTTGACCGCTTTTTGTAAACGTCGCCTCTAGAGGCGTTACCGTGGTCGGCGGTACGATGGTTAGATTCAAAATTGCCGGAACGATATCTCCCGAGGCTAACTGAGGACTGACCACAACGGTCGCACCGCCGGTAATCGCATCATTCGTAGCGACTAGGCGCAACACAATGGTATTAGGATCCTCAATCGTGGGCGTAAAACTTGCCGTAACACCCCTCGGTAACCCCAAAGCAGCCAGGGTTAACGACTCTAATACATCCGTTGTCTCAAGGGTAAGAATTAGATCAACACTCTGGCCCAGCGCCAAACTGGGATTAGGTTCACTCGTCGTAACGGTCACTTGGGGACCGGGCGGGGCATTGAGGATAATATTGATCCCTTCTAACACCGATCCGGCGGTAACGGTCAAAGAAGTACTGGTGGTTGGATTATCCGTAGCCGATTCAGAACTATTGTAAAATTCGGCTACTCCGCCGGGGGGAAATACAGGGATCGGGACCTCTTCCGTACCAAGGAAGCCAACGGTAGCCATGCGCTCCGGGTTGATCGGCTGGATGGCTAGGGTATACTCCCCCGGAGGTAGGCCCGGAAGGGAAAAATAGCCCACGAGATGGGGAACGGAAGCTTCAGGGTTGTTTAAAAAGCCCGAGACGTTAGATATGGCCTCAATGAGGGGATCACCTACTCTACGGGCGATCACGTTGGCTCCTTGAAACCCTGTCACCCCATCATTGAGGAGTACTTGTCCCGTAATCATTCCGGTGTCTGTTGTCACGGAGGCTTCGGGATAAAGATAACCCAACCAAGCCCGGTCGTCCGCCTCTGGGGTTTCTTGGGTTACATCAAAAATAAATTCAAACATCGTAGGCAGTTGGGTAAGCTCCAATTCGCTCGTACTGCTCAAAAGGGTATGATCAAGACCGATAAAATGACCCACTAGGTGAACCACAGCCGCTTTGAAGCGGGGGTCTTGCGCTAAAACCCCATTGAGGACCAGCGCTCCTGTACTGATCTCATTGGGAAAAAATATGCAATTGGGGCCACCAAAACCATAGACATCTAAATAGGCCCCTTCTCCAAAAAGAGTCTCCGTGATCCGCCCATCATCAAACACTACATAGCTGTTGCTGCGGGGATTAAACGTACAGAGTTGATACTGGTCTATGGAAAATTCGATGTACGTTTCGACATTGATATCAGATTCTAAAAAACCAGTACGTTCAAAGCTAATCGCCGCCTGAGGGACATCCTGCCAAATCTGAAAAGCCTCTTGGACAAGGGCGGTGGCGGCTTCATTACTCAAGATGCCCAGGGTCCCCAAGTCTGTTTTGTATTGAATTGGCCCCTTATTTAAGTCATAGCGGTCCATTTGCCCCTCATAGACCGAAATAGGATTTCCCGCCCAAACGGGATTGACCAACATTAGGCTACAGATTAAAAGTGCACAGTTATTCTTCACGGGGTATCTCCTGAGTGCCTAAACTCCGTAAAAGTTTAGTAAAAACGGACCAACGCAGGGCTGAGCCTTCATTCGCTTGGGCAATCTCACGTTGTTCCAAGGGGGGTAATCCTACTAGGGGAACATCGGTAAAAAGACCCCGATTGCCCCGTCCATTACTGAGGCGGGTCTCCCCCAACTCATCTGTAAAAATACGGAACAGGCCTTGTTCTAAACCCACAGGACTGGTTAAGCCTGCACCACTAGGGGGATAAAGTAAAATCAATTGCGCTGCGGGTGTAACTGTTTGGTTGCAAGCTAAATGTTTTGATCCATACTGTTTAATAGATAAATTTTTCTGCGGGCGACCTTTAAAAGTCTTGTGTATTCCTAATGTGATCCGTGTAATCGGAAGTTGATTAAACATGCTCAGGGACTCAGGGTAAGCCCCTTCACACTGGGCAACAACTATGTGTTGAGCTTGGCGGATTAAATCCACCAAATTCATCGGACGTGCGACTTGAGCTTTGACAGGAAGGAGGAGCAACCCAGCGCTTCCCATCAACAGGAACAAACGTTGGAACATTTTGGATGGAGGGAATGTGAATAGGTATACATCAAATAACATTTTGACCTCAGGTAGATCTACCCTATATTCCAAAGTTCCGTAAATTCACGGAGGTTCTAACCCAAGATATCTTGCATTACTCTGAGGGAATGGTGACCTTCCTAGGGCAATCATGGCTATTTGGTGCGAGCTTGCCCTGCTTTTTTTTAAATTGGGTCTGACTAGTTTTGGGGGGCCTGTGGTGCACATTGCCCTAATGGAGCAGGAAGTTGTAGCACGACGGGGCTGGCTAACCCAAGATCAATTCTTGGACTTACTAGGGGTTACAAACCTGATCCCCGGCCCTAATTCTACAGAGATGGCCCTGCATATCGGCTATATACGCGGGGGCGGGGTGGGCTTAGTGGTTGCTGGGATGGCATTTATTTTGCCCGCAACCCTATTCAGTGGAGGATTCGCTTGGGCCTACGTTCACTTCGGGATGTTGCCCGCTTTAGCGCCTGTCCTACAGGGGATCAAGCCCGTAGTCATTGCCGTGATTTTCACCGCACTCTGGCGATTGGGTAAACGGGCGATTACTACTTGGCCTTTGGGATTGATGGCCCTAGGGGTAGCTACCGGTGCTTTGCTCGGGATCAACGTAGTATTGCTCCTGCTTTTGGGGGGCCTTTGGGGGGTAATGGGGCTAGGTCCCGCCACTAGGCTATTAGCCCTAGGAGCTTGGGGGACACAGGTAGTACATGCTCAGAGCACTGAAGTAGGGGTTTCTTTAAGCCAACTAGGGTGGATCTTTCTCAAAGTGGGCAGTGTCCTTTTTGGAAGTGGCTATGTCCTCGTAGCTTTTTTAGAAGGCGAATTAGTCAGGGGCACAGGCTGGTTAACCCAAGCCCAACTGATCGATGCCATTGCCATTGGGCAATTTACCCCTGGTCCTGTTCTCTCTACCGCAACTTTTATTGGCTACATACTGGCGGGGGTTCCAGGGGCCATCGTAGCCACCGTAGGGATCTTTTTGCCTTCATTTCTTTTTGTAGCGGTACTAAATCCCTGGCTTCCAAAGCTCCGGTCTTTCCAATGGATGAGCCTTTTTATCAATGCCGTGAATGCGGGATCAGTCGCGCTCATGGCGGCGGTGACCCTCAAGTTAGCCTTGAGTCTTGTCCATAGCCCAATTACCGTGGGCATCGCCTTGATTAGTGCCCTAGCAGGGATCCGATTTAAAATTGATCCCCTCTGGCTAGTCCTGGGCGGTGGGTTGAGTGGCTGGCTATTATTCAGCGACTAACCAATTGCTTACTGGGAAAAAGATTGGGAGAACTCCGTACGGATTCATTTAACAGACCCATAAGCGGATCAGAGAAGATGCCTAAAACAACGGTTGCCACCAAGGTGATACCCAGGGTGAGTTGCAAAGAACGCATGCCTACTAGATCCCAATTTACCGGGGTGTAGACTTCAAGGGCGGGAGACATGGGCTTGACGACCATGAGTTTTACTACCCTTAGGTAATAGTAGATGGAGGCAACACTGGTGATCAGACCCACAAATACCAAGGTATAGGCCCCGGCTTTGATCCCGGCCCAAAACAGATACACCTTGCCAAAGAAGCCAGCAAAAATGGGGATGCCCGCCAGAGAAAGTAAAAATACACTCATGCAGATGGTCAAAAATACATCCTTACGCCATAATCCACTGTAGTCAGCGATCTCATCGGATCCCGTGCGTAGGGCAAAATAGGTCGCTCCGGCAAAGGCTCCTAAATTCATAAATAAATACACCAAAATATAGAACATCAAACTGGTATACCCATCCGGGGTAGCAATAGCCAGCCCGATCATCAAATAACCCGCTTGGGCAATGGAGGAGTAGGCTAACATCCGTTTCATCGAAGTCTGAGCAATGGCGACTACATTTCCTAGGATCATGCTTAGGATAGCTAGCCCCGCAAACAGGGTCTGCCACTGTTCGCCAAAGCCAGAAAAGGCTTCGGTCATAAAGCGGATTGCCAAGACAAAACCAGCTGCTTTAGATCCGACGGATAAAAAAGCTACGACTGGGGTCGGTGCCCCCTCGTATACATCTGGAGTCCATTGGTGAAAGGGGACTGCGGCTAATTTGAAACTTACTCCGGCAATTACTAAAACCAAGGCCAAGAGGGCCGGGAACCCCATATCAACGATCTTGGGTGCAATGGCCATTAGCTCGGTCTCGCCCCCGGAAAGACCATAGAGCAAGGACATACCATATAAGAAAACCGCAGTACTAGCGGCACCTACTAATAAATATTTGAGGGCAGCTTCGTTGGATCGGGCATCACGCTTGGTATAGCCAGAGAGCAAATAACTGGAAATACTCAAGGTTTCTAGGGAGACAAAGAGCATAACCATCTCCGAAGCCCCGGAGAGAAACATGCCTCCGATGGTAGCCCCTAGCAATAACGTTAAAAATTCGGCTACGGCGGTTCCTGACTGATAAATGTAGCGTTCTGCAATCAAGACCGTAAAGGCACAGGTCAAGACAATAAAACCTCGAAATACCAAACTCAAGGCATCAGAAGTAAAGCTACCTAAAAAAGATTCCGTAGGTAGGGCTTGGGCTACGATTAAACCCACCTGCACCCCTAATTGATAAAGTAGCGCTACTGCACTTAAACCCAGACCCAAGAGGGCCAAACCGGGTAATTTATCGGCTACCCGACGTCCTCCCGCCAGATCTACCACGATTAAGATCAGTACGGTCACCACCAGGATCAATTCAGGGAGAATGGCGGGGATATTAAGGCTGGAGGGGTCGAGTTCCATAGGGCACAGGTTCAGTCTTCGTTCATCTTATATCGGATCATTCCTTACCATAGATCTAGGGGGCGAATAGTAGCACTAGAGAACGTACTCCACTAGACTATTAAGAGAACGCAGCTTTGGATCAAGCAATGGAAATTTTAAAGTGGGTCGTCTTTGCCGTTGTCGCAAGCTTTATTGCCTTATTTATTTTTGGGTTCCTCTCTGGCGACCCCATGCGTAATCCTAGCAATCGCCGCTAACCCAAGCGCTCATGCCCGTACCACCACCTGCTGATCTCATCCCTGCTGAAGTCCGGCCTGTACAGGCCGCTGATCTACGGACCCAAAATCAAGATGCCACAAGCCTCCAGGGTCAAACCTCAGACCTCCAGCAGCGCGAAAAGTGGATTCCTGTGGGTGGTCAAGTATTGGGTGATCAAGTCAGCCTTCAAGCGGATAGCCAACAGTATTCCCTGGACGAAGATCAGTTTGTAGCCAGCGGCAATGTTCGCATGGATTTTCGTAACTCCTATCTTTTAGCCGATGCGTTACAGGTTGATCTCGTGCAGCGTATTGCCGTAGCACGGGGCAATATCCGTTTAGTGCGGGGAGGGCAAGAAGTTACGGGCGAACGCCTAGAGTACAACTTTGCTCGGGAAGAGGGGGTTTTTTATCAAGCTAAAGGGGTCCTTAATACCCAAACCTTCAATCGTCTAGACGCCCAAATACCCACTACCCAACAGGGCCGTGTAGTCCGTTTTCGGGCAGACCGCATTGTTTTTTCGGCGGCGGGCTGGGAAGGAGAAGGGGTAAAAATTACCAATGACCCGTTTGATCCGCCGGAACTAGAAGTCAGTGCCCAAAAAGCTGTCGTTACCCGGCGTACCGATGGCACAGAGTATCTAGATACCGGACCAGGCTTTTTG
>JANNOF010000132.1:0-1900 GCA_031398925.1 Gloeobacteraceae cyanobacterium SOY_34_metabat_371
CTGCTGACGCCGCTACGGCGCGACCGGCTGTTAGGCCGGGCGATTCTGGATGGCTTTGGCAGTTACGAAGCCCTCAACCAGCCAGTGGGTGAAGTCAGCGAGGGCGTGACCCTAGAAAGTAAGCTCCCGGCCCCTCAGCCATCGCTTGAATATCGAGTGTTAGAGGATCAGTGCATTGAATTTTTTGTCCAAGTCCTAAAACAGCTCAGTACAGGTGAACGTGCCTTATTGCGCCGCCTATATCTAGAAGAGGAGACCCAACGAAGTTTGGCGAAATCCCTAGGGATTACTCCAGCGGCGATCAGCATCCGGCTCAAAAAAATCCATGCCCGGTTAGCTGCAATGTTGGGGACTTCCTTTGAAGACGAGTGTGCCAATACCCAATTCTGCGCTGCGCTACAACGGAGTGACCCTTGATCGACCCCGAACGCCTTGGTAAAGCCCTGCCTAAACTGATCCGCCAATCGGGTTGGACCGATGATCCACCAGAGGACCAGCCAATCCCTTTAGATGCCCGGTCCCAGCAAAACTGGGATAACTTGCTCCAGGAACCCACCGCGCAGTTTCGACCCCGCGCCCCCTGGGCCATAGGTGCTGTGAGTCTTTCCGGGTTGGCGGCGGCTTTATTGGTCTTTGCCTTACTGCGTCCTACGGTCACTGATCCCACCCAAGATCCTTTGATTGAACCCCCTTTACCTGCGCCGACGGTGACGCCTCCTGTACCTAAAACCCCGCTTGCACCAAGTGCTAAGCCCGCCCCTATCCAAACGGTCCCGCCCAAGAATATCCCCCCGCAACCGCCCGTGCCATCAAGACCCAAACCTGTGGCTAAACGTGTCCCGCAACCTGTGCCTAAAGTAGCTCCTGTCCCCAGAGGCACAGCCCTTGAAGTCCCTCCTGTTCTTGATCCTGAGCCGCCGCTAGTGGACCCCCAAGCTGCTTTTTTGGCGGACTACGCCGCCGTACTCTGTCAAAATTTAAAAGATCAATCGGCCCTACTACCTGATCAAGGGGAATTTGCGGTCCTTGAAGTGCCCCTTGAGATCCAAGATCAAACGCTCCAAGTGGGTGAGCCGGTCCAAGTCATGCAGGGGGAAGGGACGGCTCTAGCCACCATGGCACTCCAGGTCTTGCAAACGGCTTCCCCCCAAGCAACTCCGGCAAAGAGCAATACTTTTCAAAGCTATCGGATCACGTTGTTTAGCACACCGGGCATGGTCGCCTGCGAACCGTTACCCAAAGATCAGCCCTAAAGATCTAAAAATAATTTTACTCACCCGTTTAACCTCCAACGACGATCTGCCTATTTAGGGTTGTGAGAAACACCGGAACCAAGCCCAACCACTCACACGCTCCGTACTTAAATCACTGCTGGTTTTACGCGGAACGGACTTGGGGCTTTTTCACACCCAATCATGGAGTTGATCATGTTCAAGCTCAATCTTCTTCTACTTTCTGCTGCCGTTGTTGCCCTTGCTCAATTGCCTGCTTTAGCCCAAAACCCTGTCTATAACCTGAGCTACGCCCGTTCTCTGGCACCCACAGCTACCGCGGCTAGCCCCAAAGTGGAAACAGTGGTTTCGATCCGCAATACCAATAAATTCAACTGTCGCGTGTCCGTTGATTGGTTAAATACTGCCGGAGCGATCATTGGGACTTCTGGCCCGGCAGCAGTTCCTGTGAACAACACCCTGGAATTCACGACGGCTAACCTGGCAGAGGTAGTCCACCCCTTCATTCTGGATGTCTTCCGCAATACCTTCACCAACTTTGAAGGCTCGGCTAATATTCTCACCGACTGTCCGGTAGATACCCTTTTTGGGGTAAATGCCAGCACAGTTAGCTACTACCCGACGTTTACCAATAACGTCACCGCCCCATCTTTTATGACGATCAGTGT
>JANNOF010000142.1:0-5153 GCA_031398925.1 Gloeobacteraceae cyanobacterium SOY_34_metabat_371
CCATCGCCGTGGCTGATGGCACCATTGCGGCTACAACGATCTGGCGCGAAATTCGCCGCGCTAGCCCGCCTCGGGTGTGGCAAGAAAATCTTGTCCGTGAGCCTCTGGTTGTAGGCGTCTAAATTATGAGCAAGAAAACAATGACAAAAATTGACATAGCCCCAGATCTATTGACCCCCGTAAAGCTTGGCCCCTATACCTTGTCCAACCGGGTGGTGATGGCCCCGTTGACCCGGATGCGGGCGGGGGCAGGCAACGTTCCGCAACCCATGAATGTTACCTATTACGAACAACGGGCCTCGGCGGGTTTGATCATTAGCGAAGCTAGCCAAATCTCCCCCCAAGGTCAAGGTTATCCCAGTACGCCCGGTATTCATTCCGACGCTCAAGTCGTAGGCTGGCAAGCGATCACCCAAGCGGTACACAAGGCGGGGGGGCTAATCTTCCTACAGCTTTGGCATGTGGGCCGGGTTTCCCACCCTTCGTTACAAGAGGGTGGGGTGTTGCCCGTTGCGCCTTCAGCCCTAGCTCCCGAAGGTGAAGCAGCGACTTTTAGTGGTCCCCAACCCTTTGTAACCCCCCGTGCCCTAGAAACCCATGAGATCCCTGGGATCGTTGAACAGTACCGTCATGGAGCGCTCCAAGCCCTAAAAGCAGGCTTTGATGGGGTGGAGATTCACGCGGCCAACGGTTATCTGCTCGATCAATTTTTACAAGATGGCTCCAATAAACGCACGGATCAGTATGGGGGATCTATTCCCAATCGGGTACGGCTTTTGCTAGAGGTAACGGAGGCGGTAACTGGCGTTTGGGGGGCAGACCGCGTTGGTGTGCGCCTTTCCCCCAGTGGTAGTTTTGGTAGTATGTCGGACTCAGACCCAGAGGCCCTTTTTAGCTATGTGGTCCAAGCCTTAGATCGCTTTGGGCTGGCCTATTTGCACATCGTAGAACCACGGGTTGATGGCAATGTCACCCTTCCTAATCATGATTCTGGGTTTCCGTCGCGCTATTTTCGCCCCCTATTTCAAGGGTTGCTGATCTCCGCCGGGGGCTATGATCAAGCCGAAGGTAATGCCGTCCTAGCCCAAGGGGATGCGGATCTGGTAGCCTATGGACGCTTGTTTATCGCCAATCCTGATCTGCCGGAGCGGTTTCGCCTTCAAGCCCCCCTCAATAAACCCGACCGCAATACTTTTTACGGGGGCGATGAGAAGGGCTATCTGGACTATCCCGCATTAGACTAACTTAGTCTTCGATCACTTCTAACTCCATTGATTCGGCCAAGATCGTAACGCCCACAATGGAATCATCTTCGTCAATGCGTTGGACTTTGACCCCACGCGCCGCCCGTGATTGGATCGAGATCTCATTACAGGCTTGACGAATTACGATCCCGCGTTGCGTCACCATCATCAGATCATCGCCCGGAGACACAACCCGAAGGGCTGCCATACGGTCTTGGGCCTGATGGAGGGCAATGGCCCGGACCCCTTGCCCGCCCCGGTTTTGAGCACGGAAGTTATCGGTGGGAACCCGCTTGCCTTGACCGTTGCGGGTGATGACCAAAAGCCACGGTCCTTGACTGGGAACCGGATCGGCGGTAGGGAGTTCTTCTTCAACCCCCACATCCTCCTCAGTACTATCTTCTTGACCCCAAGGCAAGATCACCATACTCACCAAATTATCTTCTTCATTTTTGAGCTTCATGGCCCGTACCCCCCGTGCGGTCCGCCCTAGGGGACGAAGCTGCTCACTATCACAGTGGAAGCGGATCGCCATACCCTGCGCCGTACCCACCAAAATGTCCGATTGGGCATCGGCTAAGCGGACCCAGCCCAGTTCATCCCCCTCTTCAAGGGCAATGGCGATCAGGCCATTGGCCCGAATATGGGCAAAGGATCTCAGATCGGTTTTTTTGATGTAGCCTTGGCGGGTCAGCATGACCAAGTATTCATCGGTCTTGCTAAAGTCTTTGACGGGCAGCATCGACGTGATCCGCGCTTCACCGGGAATCGGTAGGAGTTGGACAATTGCCGTTCCTCTAGCAGCCCGCGAAGCTAAAGGCAGTTGGTAGGCCTTGAGGGCAAATACCGTTCCTAAATTGGTAAAAAACAGCACCGTATCGTGGCTAGAACAGGCAAAGAAATGCTGGACACTATCGTCATCCTTGACCTTACCGCCGGATTTACCCCGCGTAGCGCGTTTTTGACAGTCAAAAGTGTTGCTGGGCATACATTTGACATAGCCATGCTCCGTGAGCATCACCACGACTTCTTGATTGGTAATGAAGTCTTCATCGGCGAGATCATCTTCGCTGGGTTCGATTAAGGTGCGGCGATTGTCGCCAAAACGGGTCCGCAGATCCAAAAGTTCTGTGGTGATCAGCTCTAGTACCCGTTCGCGCCGGGCCAAAATATCTTCAAGATCGGTAATCTTGAGGAGTAATTCCTGATGTTCTTTATCTAAACGCCCGGATTCTAAGGAAGTCAAGGAGCGCAACTGCATACGCAAAATGGCATCAGCTTGGGTTTCTGAAAGCCCATACTGCTCGATCAATCCGCCCTTAGCCGTGGCGGTATCTGGGGCCTGCCGGATCAAGGCGATCACCGCATCTAAATGGGTAAGGGCCACCAGTTGACCCACTAAAATATGATCGCGCTCCCGGACTTTATTGAGTTCGTAGCGGGTCCGCCGACCAATGGTTTCGATCCGAAAATCCAAGAAGACTTCAAGGGCTTCTTTGAGATTCATTACGCGGGGCTGCCCACCGACGAGGGCCAGCAAAATTACCCCAAAATTGACCTGGAGGGGCGTAAGTTTATAGAGATTATTGAGCACAATCCGGGGATTGGCATCTCGCTTTAGCTCAACCACAATGCGGATCCCGGTGCGGTCCGATTCGTTACGTAGATCGCTGATCCCTTCGAGGCGGTCATCATTAACCAGTTCACTGATCTTAAGTTCTAGGGATTGGGAACTGACTTGATAGGGTAATTCGGAAATAATAATCGCTTGGCGTTCCCGTCCGCCACTGCGGTTGAGGGTTTCCATGTCGGCTTTACCCCGGATCGTGATCGAGCCGCGTCCCGTGCGGTAGGCATCCATGATCCCTTGACGGCCTAGGATTGCCCCGGAGGTGGGAAAGTCCGGTCCCTGGATATGGCCCATTAGCTGGGGGATCGTAATCTCTGGATCTGCAATTAGGGCAATCAAGCCATCAATAAGCTCCCGCAGATTGTGGGGGGGGATATTGGTCGCCATACCAACAGCGATCCCAGAGGAGCCATTGAGTAAAAGCTGGGGTAAACGGGCCGGAAGTAACGTCGGTTCCTGTTGTGATCCGTCAAAGTTATCTTGAAAATCAACCGTATCCGCTTCAATATCAGATAGCAGGGTTTGGGCTGAAAGCTGCGTTAGACGACATTCGGTATACCGCATGGCTGCGGGTGGATCGTCGTCAATGGATCCAAAGTTGCCGTGACCTTCGATCAAAGGCATCCGCATGGAAAAACTTTGGGCCATACGCACTAGGGCATCATAAAGCGCACTGTCCCCGTGGGGGTGGTACTTCCCGAGAGCATCTCCCACAACCCTGGCACATTTACGAAAGGGCCGGTCTGGGGAAAGCCCCAACTCTTGCATCGTAAACAGGATCCGGCGGTGTACGGGTTTTAACCCATCACGGGCATCGGGTAAAGCCCGACCGACAATCACGCTCATGGCGTATTCAAGATAGGACCGCTGCATCTCACTGCGAAGATTAGTAGTCACGATCCGGTCGGTTATATCACTCATGCCCAAAGCTCCCTAAATTACAAGTAAATCCCTGGCTTAAATTCGCTGCCAGCTTTATTCTAACACGTCTGAAAATATACTTTAGTGTGCTTTCAAGCCCAGCCTATAACTGGGATTTAGCAACCCCAAATAATAGATTAATACCTTAATGAAAACTTCAACTTCCAATGGGATTTTCAAAATACAGAAAACAAGCATTGTATTGGGTAGCTATAATCCCATGATATCCAGATCGAATGATTAGGATAACTAGGCATTTAACCAAAATCTCTTTTTAGTTGAAAAGACCGCACATATCATTCAGGGTGATCCTAGGGAACAGATTTTGTGTCAGTAAGCTACTAACGCGTCATTTCCTAATTCGTAAGGAGGTACTAGTTTTTATTTATGGTGGAAAGGGCATGCAACTTATCCCAAGCCTCCTGGATCCTTTTAAGTAGCGCCGGATTTTTAAGTTCTTTGGCCCGCCTCAAAGCTTCATCAGCGGTTGCTAAAGATTCTCTTTGCTTGCCGATACGCATTTGAAGCCCAGCTAAATTAATGTGGGCATAACTTGCTTTCACATATTCTTGAAATTCATCTAACATTGGGATTGCTTGCTCATAAGCTTTAAGTGCAGCATCTGCTTGATCTAATGCACTGTAAGCTTCGCCAAGATTAACAAGAGTCAAGGCTTCTTCATGACGATTACGCTTTTTTTGAGCCGATTGGAGCGCGGTCTGTAAATGCTCAAGGGCTTTGGGGTAATTATTGAGATCAAGGTAAACCTGCGCGATATTATTATTAATTATGGCGTGACGATCATCCGTATCTCTGAGGGCTAGCCCCTGCTGGTAATAGAGAAGCGCTTTTTGGTACTCTTTACGCCCGGCATAGATCGCGCCTAGGTTACTCAAAGCGGCTCCTTCTATATTGACGTTATCGGCTTTTTGGGCCAGAGGCAGTACCTCTAGGTAATACTTAAGCGCGGTATCTAAGTCACCTTGATCATAGTAAATACTAGCAATATTATTGATCAATCTTGCTTCTGTATTGCGGCTACCGGAGGCTTGAGCAAGGGCTAAACTATCTTTGAGATAAAGCAGTGCTTTAGGATGATCACGTAAGGCAACATAGGTCGTACCGAGATTATAAAGTGCAGCCATTATTTGATTGGATTCATTGAGCCCGCGATGGATCTTTAAAGCTTCTTCTAAACCTGGAAGCGCTTGCTTATTCTGGCCCATACTATTATAAATGACACCTTGGCGGGCGAGAATTTTAGCAATTTGTTTTGGGCTATCTGCTTGGCGCGCTAACGCCAACCCCTGATCGAGTAAGGCTAAACTTGCTGTGGGGTCCGTTGCTTTAACTTCGTT
>JANNOF010000144.1:0-5659 GCA_031398925.1 Gloeobacteraceae cyanobacterium SOY_34_metabat_371
GCCAGGTCTGCAAAGCTGAAGTCGCTGGCGGGCGCAAATTCCCAGGCCAGGTCGAGGTCGATCTGTGCCGCCAGCGCCTGCGCCTGCGCCATCAGCTCGGCACCGTGACTCATGTATCCTGCTTGACCGGGTTGGCCCTTACCACAATTGAGGACGCCCCAGGGTTGCCAATACTCTGGTCCAGCCACACCGTCACAGCTATTCCAAAATTGCGGGGTCACGCTCCGATAGACGACATCTTTAAGCACTTCGGCTTTTTTACCATCCCGGATCCGGTAGAACATATCGCCGCCAAATTGAAAATTTAAGCGCCGTTGATCGATACTAAAAGTCCCTGTGCCTTCGATATAAACGCCATCTTTAACCCCACTGATCAGGTCCTCTGGACTCCCGGTACCGGGGGCAAGGCCCACATTGGCAATGCGCACAATGGGAATGGAATCCCAGCCCTGGGCACGACAGGAACCCTTAGAACGGCCTTCGCCGATTTTAGCGGCCACTTCTCGATTGGTGGAATAGCCCACCAAAATTCCCTCACGGATAATATCCCAGCGCTGACAGGCCACCCCGTCATCGTCAAAGCCCGTAGAGGCCAACCCTTGGGGATAGGTGTTATCGGCAACGATATTGACAAATTTTGATCCGTACTGAAATTGATCTTTTTTATCGGTGGTGGCAAAACTCGTCCCGGCGTAGTCCGCCTCATAGCCCAGCACCCGGTCGAGTTCGGTGGCATGACCCACGGATTCATGGATGGTCAAAAATAAATTACTGCCATCCAACACCAGATCCAGCTTACCCGTGGGAGCGGGGGCGGCGGCGAGCTTGGCCTTGGCTTCGGTGGCAACCCGTTCGGCTTGGGCCGCGAGGTCACCGAGTTCAATGATTTCCCAACCACTATGACGCGGAAAGATCTCATAGCTGCGCGATTGCTGGTCACCATCCCCTGCGGCTTGGGCCGTGATCTCACCTGTAGAAATTACCCGGTCAATACTGATAAACGAACCCTCACTGGAGGCCAAATATTTATTTTCACGAATAAATAAAAGCTGCCCAAATGCAACTTTAACCTCTGGGGTCTTTTGCATCCGTTCGTTAGCGGTTAATAGGATCTGGGCTTTTTTTTCTAAGGGAATCTCAAAAGGATCAATGGCCCTTGGGGTGGCGATCTTAGCCCGTTGGGCGGGTTCAGGGGCCAATTTAACCGGATCGATTACACTCAGCGCACTGGCTTTGGCAATGGCTACGGCGAGTTCTGCCGTCTCGGTAATACTGTCAGGACTCACCAAACTAGAACTTGCAAATCCCCAAGCTCCTTGGTAGAGGACGCGCACCCCAAAGCCATAGCTTTGGCTATCCACAAGATCGGCTAGACGATTATTACGGGCAAACAAAGACTGGGTACGGTTTTGGATCAAACGAATATCGGCGTAATCCGCCCCGGCTTTGCGGGCTGCGCGGAGCGCTAGATTGCATAGATCTTCAGCGAGTTGAGCGTCTTTGAAGTAAGGCTGGGCCAGGACCGGGGCCTGTAACTGGTCCCCCAAGATCAGCGCCGCAGTTGTCCATTTGAGCAGATCACGTCGGTACATCGCTAGTTCCCCGCTAGTTCCCAAACTGTTTCATAGCGTAGCCGAGAAGTTAGGAGATCAGGACAGAATAGCTAAATTAAACAGGACTATTTTTAGGCAAGATCACCTGTCGTTTAGCCAGGTTAAAGCGGCCCTGGTGAACCAGGATATGAATCTTAAGATCCGCCACACTTAAGGGCTGATCGTCATCTCGGTTGGGGGTGGTAAAGGCGTGTGATCCATCCACAAGGGTTACGGTACCCTCGCCGATCACCTCTAGAAATCCGTCTACGGTCAACATAACAGCCGTATTTTCATCAATACCCAGTCCCAAGCAGTTGGGATTTGTTGCAACCGCCGTGATCAGACGTGCCAGGCGATTACGATTAAAAAAATGTTGATCAATGATGAATTGGGGGAGTAACCCCATACCCGTCGTCATTTCGACAATACTGGGCTTCGGAGCTTCGCCACTGGTGCCCCAGGCGATCATCGAGTGGCTCATGGCACTGGCTCCGGCACTAGTCCCAGCGATCACTAATTTGCCCTCCTGCCATTGGCGTTGGAGGACCCGATGAAAGCGGGTATGGGCCAAAACCGAAGTCAAACGCACTTGATCGCCGCCCGTCATAAAAACTGCCGTCGCCTCCATAAGAGCCTGTTCTACCTCAGGCTGCTCCGCTTGGATCCGGCTCGTTAAATTGAGGACTTGGACGTGGCTGGCCCCCATGTGGCTAAACAATTCATAGTACAAATTACCCAAGACGTCTGGTTCCCCTGAGGCCGTAGGAATCACCAAAATCCTAGCCGCCGCCGCCCCTGCCGCCTGAAAGACCGAGGTGAGGATGACTTTTTCGTTCTCCTTGTCCTCCGCACCACCGATGATGATTACGTGGACTGGGGACCGGGCAAGGGGACGAACGGTACGTTGGGTTTGGGGGTGCATGGGTCCCCCGCGTTTTTTGAACACAGACTTTAGGGTCAAGGGGCAGATCTTACTATGTACATCAAATCATATGCCCTGCCTCTTAGAGAACATCCCCAGCGCGGGGCTTTTTGGAGCTAAAATTTAGCCCATAGGAATAAGGTGTTCACATGCATAGGATCCGCGTCGGCGTTTTAGGGTTTGGGGGCTTAGGAAGGGCAGCGGCCTTGGTGCTTTCCCAAAAAAAAGAAATGCAACTAGTAGCCGTGGCGGATCGCGGCGGTTGGGCCTATGGCGCCGAGGGTTTACCCCTGATGGATCTGTTGACAGCGGCCAAAGACCAGGGCACCGTTGCGGCGCTACCCACCTATGGTCACGAACATAGCGATGGGATCAGTCAACTTTTACCTTTGCCGGTGGATGGCTATTTTATGGCCCTCCCCAACTTGCCCAATACGTTTATGACCTCGGTAGCCCAACAATTTATTCAAGCGGGCTGGCAGGGCGTCCTCGTGGATGCGATCAAACGCACCAGTGCCGTGGAGCAACTCTTAACCCTCCACGGTGATCTACAAACGACCCAGATCACCTACCTTACGGGCTGCGGGGCAACCCCTGGTTTACTCACGGCGGCGGCGGCTTTAGCCAGCCAAAGCTTCCAAGAAATTTTGAGTGTCAAGATCACCTTTGGTGTAGGCATTGCCTCTTGGGAGCAGTACCGGGCCACCGTCCGGGAGGATATCGGCCATTTGCCGGGGTATGACATCGAAACCGCCCGAGCCATGACGGATGCTGAAGTTGAAGCCCTCCTCGAACGCACCGGGGGCCTGTTGACCCTCGAAAACATGGAGCATGCCGATGATCTGTTACTCGAACGGGCGGGGATTTGTGCCCGTGACCGGGTAACCGTCGGGGGGGTAGTGGATACCCGCAATCCCCAAAAGCCCTTGAGCACCAATGTCCAGATCACAGGACGGACGTTTGAAGGCAAAACCTCTACCCACACGTTTACCTTAGGGGATGAAACTTCCATGGCCGCCAATGTTTGCGGTCCTGCTTTTGGTTATCTCAAAGCAGGCATCCACTTACATCAACGGGGCGTATATGGTTTATTGACCAGTGCCGAAGTTATGCCGAGCTTTGTACGCTGATGTCCAAGATCTCCACTGAGCAGTTAGAGCGTATCGGGGTATACACCTATACCGACCGGCTGCGTGCCTTGACCATTGTGAACAAATACTTTTGGGATACCTTTGGCAAGACCTACCGCAACAGCGCCGATCTCATCGGCTTAACCGAAGAACAGGCGGCTCAATTGATCGACCGCCTTGATGTGGACTGGAATAAAGAAGAATTTTCCAGCCGCAAGGTTTGATAGCCCCTATGGAACCCCTGACCCATCTGGACCCCCTAGGGAACGCTCAAATGGTAGATGTGACCCCCAAGGCCATCACCAACCGGCAGGCCACCGCCCAAGGGCAAATCACCATGCACCAAGGGGCCTACGAAGCCGTATGCGCCGGTAACGCCCCCAAGGGCGATGTTTTGGGTGTCGCTCGGATCGCGGCCATTATGGCGGCTAAAAAAACCAGTGCGTTGATCCCCCTATGTCACCCCTTACCCTTGGGGGCTATCACCATCGAGATCACCCCTAGTCCCCAGTTACCGGGCTTTACGCTGGCAGCAACGGTCAAGACCACGGCCCAGACCGGAGTTGAGATGGAAGCCCTAACAGCAGTTAGTGTGGGCCTATTGACGCTTTATGACATGGCTAAGGCCCTTGATCCGACGATGCAAATTACCGGGATCCGTCTTATCGCTAAACAGGGTGGACGCTCGGGGGAATATCAAGCGGCGGGGGCATACTAGGGCTAGAGATAGGGCAGGTTTGTTAATGGTGGACTACTGGATGGGGATCTACTATCTGGTGATCAGTGGGGTGCTGGGGGCGGCTATTGGCAGTTTTCTCAATGTTGTGGCCTACCGACTGCCCCTAGGGATGTCCTTAAATCATCCGGGGTCCCGTTGTCCTAGTTGCAAGACCCCCTTGGGCCTGACTGAAAATATCCCTGTTGTGGGCTGGATCTGGCTCCAGGGACGATGTAAGCACTGTGGGATCAAAATTTCACCACGCTACCCCCTCGTTGAAGCTGCCACCGCACTCTTATTTATGGCGGTTACTTGGCTCTTTGGCCCAACCCCAGCCACCCTAGGATGCTGGGTCTTAATTAGTTTTTTGATGGCCTTGAGCTTAATTGATTTTGATACCCAGACCCTACCCTACGAACTTACCCTGCCTGGTATTTATTTGGGCTTGATGTGGCAAATGGGAATACTGTTTCCCCAAACCCCTTGGGTAGGACTTTTGGAGGGCTTATTGGGCTATGGGGGCGCGGTTTTATTTCTAGACAGTATTGCTTGGTTGGGCAAGATCTATTTAGCTTGGCGCGAAGGGGTATCTAATTGGCCCCGGATCTTGGGTTGGGAACCCCTAGCTGCGGGCGGTTTACTTTTAGGGGGATGGGCTATCGGGGGCCATTGGTGGGGTAACTCCGTGGCGGGTAGCCTTGCCATTTATGGCGTAGTTTTATTGCTCTGGGATAGTTTTTTGATCATCAAAAGTATGAAAACTTCTGTAGATCCATCCGTAGATCCCGCAGGAACCGCCCACGATGACGATGCCTTGGTAGCACTAGGGGGCGGTGATGTGCTTTTAGGCGGGCTACTAGGGGCTTGGTTGGGCTGGCAAGGGCTGATCGTGGCCTTAGCCGTAGGTTTTCTAGCAGGCGCAGTATTTGGCATCTCAGGACGATTGTGGGGGGTGCGCTTTGCGCTAGGACCATTTTTGGCCTTGGGCGGAATAATAAGTTTGCTGACTGGAACTTGGTTGATCGATAGTTATCTACTTTTATTGGGTATTACTTAGCATTGATAACCCCCCTTTAACCAACTGCACAGATTTATTTGACAAATGGACCGTGATCGCTTTTAAAGGACATAAACGCATGTCTAAAACCCGCAAGGTAAAAGACAATTGTTGTCCTAGTAGAACTACTGAAGGATTTCAAGTTGCGACCGATGGCAGTTCCCAACGGTATTTACGGAGTTAAAAGACGGTTGGATTGCCTATTCACAGGAGCCGGGGAGTTATGAGTTTCTTGCA
>JANNOF010000165.1:0-6999 GCA_031398925.1 Gloeobacteraceae cyanobacterium SOY_34_metabat_371
TTCGTCGAGCAGTTTACCGTACTCTCCTGCTTTTTCGCCCACATAAAGCGATCCGTGGGCACTAAAATCAATGGCAAATTGCTTGGGGTTAAAATCTTGGTTTTCCCTGAGTATCCGCTCGGTTTTTAAAGCCCGGACCAATTCTTTGCGCGTAGTCCGTAGGGCTTCGATCACTTGGGGGCGATTGCTGACCCCTACGGGATTGCCCGCCGCCGCCAGTTGATCGAGAATGCCAATGTCGCGTACGACTTTATTAAAACGATCTACCTCCGGCAAGATCCGGCGTAGGGGCAGGGGTAGGAGTTGCTCAATAAATTTCAACGGCTCAAACGTCGTAAAGGTTAACAAAAACAAAACCTCAAGGCCCGTAAGCCTGACTAGCTCCGGTACATCGATGGCGAGGCCGTTGAGATCCTGTTGTATAGCCATAGTTTTTATTTTAGCCTCCTCACGTGGGAGCAAGGGGGGCTGATCACCCGAACCCGAGATAAGACTTTAGCTAGACTGGGCTTTCAGGCTACTGTGGGCTGGGAACTGTCCTTTTAACTGGAGACCCATGAGTACCCTGATCGTCTACACCAAAGCCAACTGCCCTTTATGTAGCACTCTGATCGGCAAAATTGAACAACTCCAGCCCAGTTTGGGGTTTGATCTGGAGTTGCGGGATATTACCACTCAGCCGGAATGGTGGGAACGGCATCAATACACCATTCCCGATATTGTCATCAATGACCGTCCTGTTCCGCGCCCTGCCCCTGGGATCAGTGTGGATCGCTTAGGGAAGCTCTTGGCTATGGCTTTGGCTCAAGGGTAATAAGGGGGCGGATCGGCTGCTGGGCTAAATTTTCCAAACCCACTGTGCCCAAAAAAGATTGCCAACGCTCTTGAAGCACGACATCTTCTGGGGCCAAACGCTTGAGGGCCACTAGGGTCTTAAGGGCGTCATACCAAAGTCCGGCTTCGGCATAGACTGCCGGATAATCAACGAGTTCAACCTGTTGGAGGCTCGTGGTTAGGGTCGGTTCGGGGCTGACCCGTTTGATCCAACCATCCACGACCACATCTCCTGAGCGGTCGGCGGGGTCACAGATCAAAGATACGTACCAATGATAGGTTTGACCTTCGCTCAAGGGCGCTAGATCACTAGGCAAGGTCAGGCTTGTGATCCCAGCACTATGGCTTTGAAAACTCGTTTCGTAGCGTACCGGTCCATCCAGTTGCTGGCTATTGACTTCGGTCAGTCGAAATTCTAACTGGAAGCCCTGGGTTGGTGCTTCGGGAGTCAACCAAAAGAAAGTTGGATGGCCTGAAATTGTTAAGCCCAGATTGGAATCAGGCACTAACGCAGTCAAAGTAGGCTGAAAGGCTTTGAAACACCCTCTAGAGGCGGCGCCCTCACGGTTGCCAGGAAGCCCCCGGTCAGGGGGTTTGACAAAGGCAAAGAGCCGGGGACGGGGACGTTTGACGGGCGGCGTTGTTACTTTGATCGCGGGTGTAGCTGTACGTACCCCAGGCATAGGAATAAAGAGTTGTTGCCCAATCTGGATCAAATCAGGATCAAGAACTTGGGGGTTTGCCACAATTAATTTATTGAGCGATAGGCCTTTTTGGGCGGCGATGGTCGAAAGACTATCCCCCAATTTTACGATGTAGGTTTGACCGTTTGCGTTAGGAGCTTCTGCCCAGGCCGGGGTTCCACTTAACGTCAGCACACAGGCAACCAGCAATAAGCGCCGCATAGCGATGGGTTCAAAAGGATACGCCAAAAATATCATATTGGCTAAATCAAGACCGTGATGCATATCACCGGGATTAGACCGTGCGGAGCGCGATTTGAATCGCTTGGGTCAGATCATCTACGCTGGCAAAACGATCAACCGGATCCTTAGCCAGACATTTTAAGATTACCTGCTCTAAGGCCACCGGGATCAGGCTACCGCCCGGTTGGGTTCTGATCGGACGCGGCGGCGTTAATAAATGGGCGTTGCGCCACTCAGTCAGATTAGTGGCGGTTGCCTCAAGGCCAAAGGGATTAGTTCCCCCTAACATTTCATAAAAGATAATACCCAAGCTATAAATATCAGCCCGTTGATCTAGACCTGCTTTACCTTGCCACTGTTCTGGAGCGGCATAACGGGAAGTGACAAGCACATCACCTGGGGTGAACGCTGCGTTGTCAGGGGCTAAGACGTTAACGATCCCAAAATCTAAGATCTTGACCAATTCACCGAGAGCAGTCGGGATCAAAAAGATATTGCCTGGTTTTAAATCATGGTGGACTACTTTAATACGTTCGGTAGTCTCACCCGTTAGAGGGATCACGCCCGCATGGGCTAAACGCAATCCAGCACAAACTTGATTGATGATGGCAACAGCTTGGGCTAGGGGTAAGCGTTCTTCTTTTTTAAGTAATTGTTCTAGGGTTTGACCCCGCAAATATTCCATCACATAAAACGGAAACCCCTCCATGGTGCTCCCATAATCACTCACTTGAATAATATGATCGCTGGCTAAACCCGCAGCCACGGCAACCTCCCGTTCAAAACGCTTTTGAAGGGCCGGATCCTTTAAAAAAGCCGGGGCTTTGAGGATCTTGAGGGCTACCTGTTTGCCAACGACCGTATCGAGGGCTAAATATACTTCACCCATGCCGCCAGAACCCAGCTTTTGCGCTAGACGATAGCGGTTGCCTTGACCGATGTAGCGCGCATTGGGTATGGAGGTCTGGGCGGTGCGGGCTAGGGTCCGTAAAGAGAGGGTCCGACTTTCCGTTGCCCTAGTTGCGGCCATTGTTAGGGGCTGTGGCTCCATCGGTTGGGGTACCTGGTAGATCACAAGACGGGCCAGACTAACCGTAACGACTAGGGCCAAAAGTGGCGGAACCACCGGGATCCAGCCTTGGGTTAAAAAGAGTAAAAAGCAACTACTCACAAGCACCGTCATGGCCCCCAAGGTCGTCATGCCTAGGATCGGTAGACTGGGGGCCCTCCACGCGATCAGTCCGCCTACGATGGCCCATAGGGCGATCCACAGGAGTTCTAGGCGGTCATTCCAATACCAGAGGGGCGGGCGATTGTCTAACACGGCCCCCAGAAATTGACTGACAATTTGCGCTTGGATCAAAACTCCAGGCATTTTTTGCAACTGTTGTTGACTAGAGCTATAGGGGGTATAAAACAGATCTTTAATAGATTCTGCCGTTCCACCAATTAAGACAATACGGTCTTTAATCAAAGCCGGATCAACTTTATTTTCTAATACTTCAGTCAGGGTAACTTGACGCGCCACTTGACTCAAAGAGCGATAATTGATGAGCATTTGATAGCCCCGAACATCGGCACTTTGATAGCCCCCGGCATTGGCATCTAAGGGAGCCAGAACGCTATCTTTGAGTTGCAAATAATCAGGATTAATGGGATTACGTTCCAAAAATATGCCCTGATCCGCCAAATATTGCAAGGTGACAACTAAGGGAAAAGAGTAGCTATCTTTGCCGTCGGCAACGAGATAGAGCAAAGTCCGGCGGGTGATCCCACCCGGATCGACGACGATATCGCTAAAGCCTACCGTGTCTTCAGGCATACCACTGGGGGGCGGCACCCCCGGATCATTTACCCCAGGTATTTTGGTAACAACTACGATCTTGTTGGAGGTGCGGAGGCGTGCCATCAAAGCCCCATGCCCTGGTTCTACGGGTAGGTCGCGATAAATATCTAGCCCGATCACCTTGGGGTTTTGGGCTTCTAGTTTCCCTAAAAGTTCGTTAATAACCTGATCCGTCAAAGGGTATTGCTTTTGGCGTTGGAGGTCTTCTTCGGTGATGGTGACTACCAGTAAACGGGGATCGGCCCCTTGATCGGGCCGCCACTGAATAAAGCGGTCATAGGTCCAAAGTTCTAGTGATTGTAACGCTCCCAACTGTCTTAAACCTACGATCCCTATCGTTAGGATCAAGCTGGTAAGTAGCCCCACAGCTAGGGGATTCCAAGCACGCTGACTACGAGAAGCACGGGTGGTCATAGGGGGCCAATGGACTCTCTAGCAGTTTAATGGCTCCGTTCTAGCCTTGTCTATGTGTGCCTGACTCAGGAGATCTAGAACTACTTGCGTTTAGGGCCAACAGCAGCAAGTACGCCCTTGATCTTGTTTTTGCCATGATCCAACCTATCTCTTGGGTTCAATGCCCTCCCCGAATGCGGACTTTATACTAGTGAAGTTATGTACACCCAGATCACCGTATCCGAGGTAAATCGTGACCCGCAGCAGTTGGTTTGATGAGGAATTGGGGAATCTACACCTCACTGAGTACATTCAGCGTTTAGAGACGTGGCAACGGGCTATGGCCGACGGGGTGATCAGCCCCAGCGAAGTCCGTACCCAAGCCGATTTGGTGACTGTTTTGCTCAAGGAGCTAGATGGTCTTGTCAGTGTCGAGCAAAAATCTCAGCTAACCACTATTTTTTATGAAATGGCTGTACTCCAAGCCATGCAAACCACAGCCATGACCGAACTACTACGACCCACCACCTAGGGAGGAACTATGCGCGTCCGTGCTTTTTTAATTCCAGACACTTCGCCTAGCTATTTAGCGCAGGCCGTCGAGTCTTGGTTTAAAAGTGAAGATTTTGAGACCCAGAGCTTTGCTGGCCCGCACAATACCTACATTGTGCAGGGCCGCAAGGACAATATTTTTCGGTTTTTAGTCGGCCTATCGGCGGCCCTAGTGGTCACAGTGGGCGAACAATCCGATGGCGCCTTAACCGTTGCCATTGGTGCCGGGAGCTGGGTTGATAAGATCCTGGCCGGTTTTGCCGGGGTAATATTATTTGCTCCGCTGTTAGTAACCGCAGCCTATGGAGCGTGGAAACAAGACGGGCTAGAGGAAAAACTGTGGGATCATATCCGCCTACGTTTAGCTGGGGCCACCGAAGTCCCGGTGCTTTTACCGGAACCAACCTTTAACCCGATTAACCTCACCGGATCCTAAACCTAGGGAGTACCTCATGCAAACTCGTGTCCTTCAAGCCCAAGGGATGACCCCTGAAGTCCTAGCCGATCATGTACATAAGTGGTTCCAAGACCAAGACTTTGAAACCCAGTACCTCCGTACTCCGCACAATACCCTCATCGTTCAGGGTACTAAAGCCGACTTTTGGCGGGCGGCCATTGGCCTTTCAGCAGCCTTGACCGTCGAAATACGCTCTGGATCTGAAGATACCCTCGAAGTTACCCTGGGGGCCGGGGCGTGGGGTGATAAATGGATCGTGGCGGGATTGGGCATCCTGTGGTTTTTGCCCCTGATCTTTGCGGCTGCCTGGGGTGCCTGGGTACAGTCGCGTTTGGATGACGATGTGTGGGCCTACCTGGAAACCCTCCTGCCGACTAGTACCGTGTTGGCTGATTCACCCGTGACTACGCCTAGTACTGAGCCTCTGCCTACCGAGTGGTTTGATCCGGCTCAGGGAGAAGTCTACTCATTGCAATTTTTTCAACGCATGGAGAGTTGGCAAAAGGCAATGGCCGATGGCACGATTGACAACAGCGAGATTGCAGAACAAGGGATGCGGGTTCAAACGCTCCTGACAACCCTAGAGCCAACCTTGAGCGACGAAGCCCATGCCAAATGTACCCAAGTGCTCAGTGAATTGGCGGTACTCCAAGGAATGCAGTCCCATGTTTTGTTTCAGCAGCCAGCGGATCTACCTTTAACTAATGTGCCTCCATCCTAGCTCCGCGCCCGTAGCCAAGCTTTACCCAAGGTAGTCACTTTACGCCAATCCGAGACAAAGGCCCGGCGCTCGAAATTTTGATAATCATTGCGTTCGAGTTGCTCTAAGATCCCTTGATACAAAAGTAGGGCTGCCCATACGGGAAAACGGCTGTCTTCTTGGAGTTTAGCGACGCCTTGGGCTGCTTTTTGATAATAGCCGCGTGCCCGTTGGATCTGAAAATCCATCAGGTTCATCCAGCGGGCATCGGTAACCCCATTAAAGAGGTCCTCTTCAGAATAGTTAAACTGCTCTAGATCAGCTAGGGGTAAATAGATCCGTCCCCGTTTTGCATCTTCACCCACATCCCGCAGAATATTGGTTAATTGCATGGCTACCCCTAGGCTAATGGCCTCTTCGGTACCGTCCTGACCCGGCACAAAGCCCATGACCGCCGAAGTCATTAAGCCGACGGTTCCCGCTACGCGGTAGCAGTAGGTCGAAAGTTCGTCAAACGTGCGGTAGCGGGTCTGGGTTAGATCCATACGCATGCCCTGGACCATATCTCTAAAAGGCGCTATGGGTAACTTATAGGCATACACCGCATGGGCTAAGGCTGTATCCTCTGGGGTTTCAGCGCGTCCGGCAAAAGTATTTTCAAGACGACGCTCCCATTGATTAAGGGTTTCTAAAGTAGTGCGGTTGCTCGTTAACCCATCTACTAGTTCATCCGTGCGGCGACACCAGCAATAAACCGCCCACATGGCCTGTCTTTTGGGCGGTGGGAACAGTTTAGTGCTCAAGTAAAAGGTCTTTGAGTACTCAGCAATAACCTGGCGACAGGATTGGTAGGCTTGGTCTAGGGGAAACTGGGTAGAAGCCGTCACGCCCACTCCTGCCTGTAACGTTTTTTAACAGTGCCCATTGTACCTGACCTGCTAACCGCTGATGCGCTCGCGGACATACTCCTGATCTTCTTCAATTCGTTGTGTGATCCCAGTTAAAACATGGTCGCACACTTGTGTAGGGCTAGCCGCCCCAGAAACAATCACATCGGCTTGGGCATAAAGGGTGTGGCGTTCCTGGAGAATCTGGGTTAAGGTCGCTTTGAGATCACCGGAGTGCACTAAAGGCCGTTGTTGGGTTTCTTGCTCTAAGCGCGTCACTAATACGGAAACAGGAACCTCTAACCAAACAATTAAACCCGTACGCAAATAGCTCCAGTTAGCCCGTTGGGTGACAATACCCCCACCTGTCGCCACAACCAAACGCCCATAGGGCGCAAGTTGCG
>JANNOF010000172.1:0-19621 GCA_031398925.1 Gloeobacteraceae cyanobacterium SOY_34_metabat_371
CCACCTTGAATGTAGCGACGGTGAATACCACGCCTTCGGGAACCTATACCTTAAGTGTTGCCACTAGTGCCAGTGGCTTATCCGTTCCGCCCGTGGGGCTGAGCTTGACCATCAATCCGCCTACTGCCGTTTTGGATCTAGCGGGACAGGTGACGACGAGCAATTCTGGCTTCACGGATATCCGCCGCCGCCGCCAACAACTCACGGTCAAAAATACCAGTACGGCTGCCCTCAGTGGGCCACTCTATGTGGCCCTAGATAGCTTAACGCCAGGCGCTTTGGTGACGAGTACCACCGCTGGGACTACCACCACCGGATCGCCGCTCATCGAAGTGGTGCCCTTTGGTCAAACCTTAGGAGTTGATGCAACCACCACCCCCGTGACCGTTGAGTTTGAAAATCCCACCCCCAACAACCTGTCCTACACCGCCCGTGTGGTCGATGTGGACTTGATCGAAACTGGTAGCCAGATCACCGCTACCGGCTTTACGGAAGTGATCAGCCGCCGTCAACAGGTGACGATTACCAATAGCTCGGGATCGGAGCTGAGCGGGCCATTCTACTTGAGTATCGAGGGCTTAACCCCCGGTGCTGTGGTGGCCAATGCGACCACCGTTGCCCCAGATACCAGTGCCCCGATGGTGGGACTGGCCAATGCCAGCCTAGCCAATGGTGCTACTACTACGGTGATCCTAGAGTTTCAAAATCCCACCCCTAATCCCTTGGCCTTCACGACCCGACTCCTCCAGGGCACCACGCCTGTGCGTCCTTTACTCCAAAAGATCATAAAGGGACGTAAAAGCTAATACTTTGATCTTTTAAATCTGAAAAAACCGCCGCTTCGGGGCGGTTTTTTTATGGGGCTACATAGGAGCGCTCCTATGATATGGTCAAACGGGATAAAAGAGGCAGTTCTCCCTTAGGAATACGTTTATGTATCGATTCCAGATCAATGCCCAGACACGGGTAGGTGAATCCATTGGTCTCGTTGGTTCTGCCCCTGAGTTAGGACAATGGGATGTAAGCCGTTGTGTCCCCCTGTGTACGAGTGCTGACCGTTACCCCCTATGGTGGACAGAGACGGAAGTCGATTTTCAGTCCCATCGAGCGCACCAAGATATTGAGTACAAGTATGTGCGCCTCGGTCCAGGGGGAAGTGTGCATTGGGAAAGTTTGGGATCAAATCGTTGGATCGCCATTGATCCCGATTACCAATCCCTAAAGATCATTCTGGATGATGGTGATTTTGGGCAGATCCGCCCCTATCCCTTTGGCTATCTTGACCCTTGCCCGGAACATCAAAGTTCTGAAAGGCTAAAAATTGTGGTCATTGGTAGTTCCGTTGCCCTAGGGTTCAACGCTTGGCTCCTAAGGGGATGGGCGTGGCTATTGGGGCATACTTTACAACAAAACTATGGACACCAACTGATCAATGTATCCGAAGTTGGGGCCAATGTCAGTCGAACCATAGAGCGATTTCAATCCGTGGTTGCACCGGAGAAACCGGATATGGTGATCATTGCTTTATCTTTAGGCAATGAGGGATTAGCAGAATGCCTCCCCCAGGAACAACGAACAGTGCAACGACGTTTTGAAAGTGGTTTACACCAATTGATCAAAATGACTCGAGAACTGGGTGCCTTTCCCATATTAGGGGGCGTCTATCCTAATGGTAAGTTTACCCCTGAACACTACGGGATCCTCCTAGATACCCATAACCGGATGCTGACCTGGGAGGTTCCGGTGTTAAATTGGCTGGCTGCTTTGGATAATGGGCAGGGGCAGTGGAAAACCGAACTAGTTTACAATCCAACCCATCCCAATACCCTTGGTCATCGGTACATGGCCCAGGCCATTGATAGCAAAATTTTTGCCCTCAATAAAGAGCAATTGGCCCAAGAGAAACAACGCTTTTGCCAACCAAATGAGGTTTCTATTTATCTCGATGATCAGGGATTTCAAATCTTAACGTGTATTGAAGTGCGTAATTTGCGAATCATTAATCCTTCTCCCCATAGCTATACTATTGTTCCTTCCTGGCAAGATCTACAAACAGCGTTGCAACAGCATGCTCACTTAATTCCTGGGGTCTATATTGCTAAAAATGCCTTTGAAGGCATCGCGCCTTCCTTTGCGGTACACCAAGACCGCACGATTGAAACTACGCTAAATATCCCGCCGGGAACTAATTTAGAATATAGTGCGGCGTTAAATTTCTTTGCACCCAATACAGCACAACTATTGTTTTATGACGGACATTTGGGGCTTTTAAAAGAGGACGAACAGCATATTCGGATCATCAACGAATCGGATCATGTCTACAGTATTCAACCCATGTGGCAAGAGGTACGCAGCGCGCTGAAAGCAATGCCCCTAGGAGTATACACGGATCCTCTTTATCCTGATAGGCCTTTTTATACCATGATGATCGGCCCCCAGGGATTAGAAAGTCGCGTTAAAGTAGCTGCGCGCTCCGCGGTTCTATTTCACTATCAGGGTCCCTTATCTGCTATCAATCGGGTGGCGATCATTCCTTTGGGGGATCGGTGTGCCATCCGCATGCTGCTCTACAAGATGGAATATGATGGCCCGGCTTTTCCGTTTGATCTAACGCGCAGCACCAATATAGGCGATGTTGCCGATATGATCGCAACGGGTTTTCAAGATATGTGGAACCCGTATTTTCTGCGCTATGACTATGAAGCAGGAAGAATCTATCATACCAAGTGGACGGGGCTTTCCTTTGCCCATGAAGTAGAGAAAACCGATGATCCATTAAATGATATGACTCCTGTTTGGAAGCGTATTTACACACGCTACAAAGCGCGTTCAGAGCGCTTTTGGCATACGTTGCGCCATTGCAATAAAGCTCTTTTCATCCGCACGGGTATTGTCGACCGGGGGGGGGTTCGGGATCTTGTTTATAAGCTCGAAAATCAATGTTATGGCAAGCCCTTTCTCCTGTTAGTTATTTCCCCCCAACCCTCCCATGAATTTGCCGATCTGCCCAAGGTATTGCATTACAATCAAGAATTCAACCCTGACCGGATGTATGAAGATCTAGCCTACTGGATGCGGTGTACCGAAGCCCTGCGTGAAATTCTTGAATCTCTGGGCGTATCGAGCAAAAATCTTTTTTGGTGTCCGCCTTAAATACCTATTTCAGCCCGTATCGATCTAAAATTTTCTGCGTATGCACAGGGATCAGCGCCCTGAGTTTTTGGGGCATATTATTTTTTAGAAAGTGCCAATTGCGGGTTTGTTTATTCTCAATGACCAAACGAGCAAACTCCAACCCTTTGGGTCCCGATTGCTGAATCCGGGCATCCACGATTCGCGCTAAGATCCGGGGTAAGACCATCGGCGGCTTGTCTAGATATTTAAGTAAGCGCTTCATGGCATCAATGCGGTCGCCCGTATCGACAAAACTGGTGAACTCTAAATCATCTCGGATCAGATTAAACAGCTCGGCGCCAGTTTGATTGCGGACCAAGAACCACTGCCAACCAATGGGGGCCGCCATATAGCCTACGGTTAAATCCGCCAAGCCATTAATTTGATCAAAACAAGAGAGACAAGCCCTCGGAAAAACAGACTCTAATTTATCCATCCGCATTTCAAAGAAGCTAACTTTTTCAATGGAGCCATTTTCATGCCAAAACCAAACCCGAAAATCAGACATAAATTCTAATTTACAGACTGTTTTGGGCGTACGGCTAATGGTTTTTATAAATTTTTGCCAATTGGGTTGGGTCATATTATCGGTACAAATAACCCCTAAAACGTAGAGTTTTTCGAGGCCGAGTTGCGCTTCAATGGCCCGTAGGGCCGTGATCTGACAGCCCACACCCACCACGGCAAGGCGTTTGATCCCCTGTTGCTGGATTTGGGGTATGGCTTCTAAAAGCGGTACCATATCCCAGCGGGAACCGGCACATTGAGCCAAGTCTTGGACACGGGTGATCAGGATAGGGCTACCCGTGTTATCGGCATTACGACGACTGGTAAGCACCCCATCCACCTGTCCAGAGGCTAAAAGTCGTTCTAGGATCGTCAAAATGCTACCCCCGCTTTGGCCGGGGGCACGGGGAGCACGCATCTTAGCCGCATACATACTCTGGACTACCCCAAACCATGCTTCGTCATGATCGAGACTGCGCGTCCGGCCATGAATGCGGATTTCTGCCTCGCTAACACGGTCTTGTATAAAGGCACAGGTATGATCAACCTGCGCTTCAAACGTAGGGTCAGCACATAGACCACAGTTGCTACACAAGCGTTTTGCCATCAACGGGTACGCCGCTGTAGTTATGGGTAGAGCTGGGTGCATCGGGGGATCCTTGAGCCGCTATTGCCTAGTCTAATATGTTTTACCAAAGGTGGCTTAAACTACCCTTTCGGACGGATCTTCAGTTTGAGGCGGCTGGATGGACAATTAGATTATCCCGGTGCACAACGGTGGGCGGAGATTCTAGTTCTAAAAGCATCTGGACTTCTGGGGTTTTCTTACCCAAGATCAAGGCCAGATCCCGGCTGCTATAGTTCACTAAGCCTCGCGCCAGTTCTCGTCCTGCGGGATCACAGAGGCACACCAGATCTTCACTTTGAAAATCCCCCTCGAGTTTAAGCACACCCGCTGGAAGGAGTGACTTTTGCTGATGAACCACCGCGTGTACGGCCCCTGGATCTAAAAATAATTTCCCACGCGCGATCAAACCATAGGCGATCCACCGTTTCCGCGAGGGGGTGACATGGGTTTGGGGCCGAAATTTAGTGCCCACGGGGTTCCCGGCAATTAAATCCAGCAAAGATTCCGGGTGTGCACCACTGGCGATCACCGTGGTTACCCCACTTTGGGTGGCGATCCGAGCAGCTTCCAGCTTGGTGCCCATACCCCCCGTCCCCCAACCGGAGCCATTGCCCGTCGCTTTATCCCACAGTTCTGGAGCTAGGGCGTCAATTTCCGGGATCAGTTGGGCCGTCGGATCCAAGCGCGGATTAGCGGAATAAAATCCCGCCACATCGGTCAAAAGCACCAGGAGTTGGGCGGATAAAAGACTGGCCACCAGCGCCGAAAGCGTATCGTTATCTCCAAAGGTCAGTTCATTGACCGCCACCGTATCGTTTTCATTGATCACCGGGATCACCCCCAGGCGTAGCAACTCTTGGAGGGTACGCTGGGCATTGAGATAACGGGCCCGTTCCGCCAGATCTGCTCTGGTAAGCAAAACCTGGGCAATAGGCTGGTCGTAGGCGCGAAATAATTGCTCATACCAACTTACCAATAGCCCTTGACCAATGGCCGCCGCCGCTTGTTTGGTTGCCAGTTGGGTAGGACGTTCTTTGAGTCCGAGACGTTTTGCCCCAACGCCAACGGCTCCAGAGGAAACTAAGACCACCTGCCAACCGGATTGTTGGATCTGACTCAGGGTTTGCGCCAGATTTGCCAAAACCCCCAAGCGTAGGTGCCCCGTAGCTGTTTCGATCAGGGTAGTCGTACCGACTTTAACCACTAGGACAGGCATGGAGCGCTCTATGTAACGCGGCTATCCTACCATCTCTGGATCCTGGACGGGGACGATGATCAATTCCCATTGGCCCGTTTGACGGAGCGCTTGATAGGTAGCCCAGCCTTGACTCATTTGATCATCGTCGTTCTTGACTATCAAATTTGGAAAATGAACGTAAAGCTGCCAAGGGTCTTCGGGCGCTAATCGGAGATGCAAGGCTTGTACACCCGAAGGCATCAATTGCCAAGACATTTGATACATGATAAATTCCCATAACTGCGCATCATCACAATAGCTTGGGATTTCTTTTAGATTCGGATGTAATCAAAATGTTAACAAGCACTAGTTCCCAAAGCGGTTCCCCAATTGGATCTGGCGAAAAGGACTCAAAAGTTTTAACACATCGTTACTAAAAGCCGGGGGAATCTCCCCCAAAATGGCCTGTAAAACCTGCTGTCCTTGATCAAAAAAATCAGATTGGTACTGAATGGTCACTGCCTCATCGGGAAACCAAGCGCGACTCCATTGGGTCAAGGTCAAAGGATCTAAACTCCGATTGGTAGGGATCACCAATAGGCCAACTAAGCGACCGCGCCGGAAGTAGCTATGGACCTTGGCATCTTGGGTAAACACCAACTGATCTTCGGGAGTATACAACCCCCCGCCGTCTAGGGTATGGACCATGCGCTCGGCTTGAACAGGGGGCTGAACGCTCCACTGATTTTGATCGGCATAACGACTTAGGGTTTCCTGCTGCATCCCCCACCACAGATGATCCGGTTCTAACGTAGGGCGTACATGGGTTTGTAGCAGCGGCAAAGGCCGTTCAAACCCCGCTCGATACTCAGCGGCGTGTACGGGCAGGATCAAAAGCCATAGCATTAACCAGATTCGGCGCATCATCATCGGGCCACTGCAACGCGCATTAATATGCTCTGGGAAGATGTGTAGAACGTCAAGATCCAGGAAAGGGCTGTAGATAGACAGGTACGGCTTGGGACCATTCAGGGCGTTCTCCTCGTTGATAACGGGCCCAACTATCCAACAGTAACGCTTCGACAATCCGGGTTGCCGGAAGATCGGCAATCCATAGCCTAGGATAAGGGTGACTGGCTGCTAGCCAAAGATCCTTAGCCCAGATCTGACCGCTACTTTCCGGTTCGATGCCATACAGGGCACCATACACCTGATCTCCGTGGGCTGGCATGGCTACGGCTAAAGGACGGGCTACTCCGTAGGCCGCCGCCGCCAAGGCCGATTGACTGAAAACAGGTATTTCTAGGGCTTGACCTAAGGTCCGGGCCGCCACAACCCCCAAACGAATACTGGTAAAACTTCCGGGTCCAGCGATCATACTGATCCAAGCCAATTGATCCCAGGTTTGGGGCGCGATAAATTCTTTTAAATGCGGCAGTAGGCTTTCTGAGAGTTTACGCCCCTCCAGCCAACTACCCAGCCGATAACGCCCTTGGTTTTCGGCTAATCCTAACCCCAGCCAATCGCTCCCCGTATAGATCCCTAGGCCCCAAGATTTCACCGCCTACCTACGCTCAAGCTGCATAATCACCGCATAAAGCTCCATCACCCGCCACTTACGGGGGGGATCAAGACCAATTCATCCCCGGATTGCAAAGGATATTCTGGGTCTATGAAATCTTGGTTAACCGCAAATCGGGTTACCCCACGCCATGGTTCACATAGAGGATATTGATCTAGAAATTGGTTAAAAAATTGGCCTACGGTCATCCCCGGTTGGATCGGCATAACAAGCTGATCTGTCCCTAGGGTTTCTCGGTAGGCCGCAAAGAGTTTAAGGGTGATATGCACCAGTTTTAGGAAGCGCTTCCTTCGGGGAGTTGGGGCTTTGCTTTGGCTTCGGGGAGCATTCCCATCTGGGCCTTAAGGGCGGCCAAGTCATCGTCCACCGCCGTCGGACCAGACTCAAGGGCACGGAACTTATCTTCAACAGAATCCGTAGCTAATTCCCCCACTGCGGCGGAGCGCGCTTCGAGATCCAGGACTTTTTGTTCCATGCGATCAAAGGTAGCTAAAGAAGAACCGGGAGAAACTTTATTGAGGACTTGATTGATATTTTCAGAAGCCTTCGCTGACTTAGCACGGGCCACCAAAAGATCTTTTTTGGCCTTGGCTTCGGCGATCTTTCCTTCGAGGGCAGTGAGCTCGCGCCGTAGTTTGCCCACGGTTTCTTTTTGTTTGTCAAGGGCTTGGAGTAGGCCAGTGGCCGTCTCCTGGTATTGTTTACGGCGGGTCAAGGCCTCACGGGCTAGTTCATCATTGCCCTTAGTGACCGCAAGGCTGGCGCGTTCTTGCCACTGATTGGAGGCATCCTGATTTTTCTTATATTCCTGTTCGGTGCGCTTTTCTGCGGCAATGGCTTGAGCCACCGCTTGGCGCATTTGGATCAGGTCTTCCTGCATATCATTAACAGTTTGCTCTAAAATCTTCTCCGGGTCTTCGGCGGAGGACACCAAAGCATTCAGGTTGGACTTGAGTACAGTACCAATGCGGTCAAAAAGTCCCATGACAATCTCTCATAACCCTCCTCGTAATCATATCCCAAAACCCCCTTTTTGAGGCCAGCTCCTACAAGCCGGGGATCAGGTCACTTCATCTTGTTACAAAACTTACCATTTCGGTAGGCTCGGAGCAGGATGCATACAGTTAATTCCTAGGTTAATAGAATGTCACTCTATGAACCTTGAAATTACGCGGGACTTGCACGCGAACACGGCTGTTCAGCGATCCCTTTAGGGCACTGTACACAGCCCCAGAGTCAATTAGATCCCAATTACCAACCTTGGCATTTATCTAACAAAGCCCGGATCGATTCGGCGCTAGGTTGGCTCGTACCAGGATCATTTTTTTCTTGCATGGAACGCCAGTAGAAGTTTGCTACGGTCTCAGCATTGAAGCCACCAGGCAGAACCTTACTGCCGAAAGTAGTGATGATCACTTGTTCAAGTTCTTGCTTAGTCATGGTGCAACCCCCGAAGTTCTTTTCTAGTCACAATCTTAATTTTTAAGAGGTAAAGTTAGGTAAAGTTGTGATGAACTTAGTTCTGAACTAACTCTAGTGAAAACCCGTAGGCCGTATCCCAACGTATAGGTGAATTCTGCCATTGCACTTGGGCACTAATTCGTATAGAGGGCGAAAGAGCGTAGCCCATAGCCAACTGAGAACGACCCACTGTCGTGACTTCATCAAGGGTAAACGATTGTGTAAAACTGATATCAGCCGCTTGGGGACTAGCAATTACAAAGCGCGTGCCGATCTCAGGACCTTGGAAACTCCAACCATCGACAATTAGCGTCCGATAACCCATAACAGGGGCAATATTGAGATGTGATCCAAGGGGTAAAAGATAGACTCTGGCTTGGGTGCCCCATTGCCGATTTTCGGTGCGGGTAGACTGACTATATTCTGTAGAAACACTTACCGAACTTTGGGCTAAGAAAATATCCTGAAAAGCCGCACTCCACTCCGTATCCCCCCCGCGACTGGGAATCGTAAAGAGCGTGAGCTGTAATCGTGTGGGAAAGGCGGGGGTTTGATCGATTTCCTGTAAAACATCCGGGGGCTGGGCGAGCCAGCGCCGCAGTACAGGACTGGATTGTATTAATTTTTGATCGATCTTAAGATCTAAGGCCCGATTACTCTGGGTTGTTAAATCAGCTTTAAGGGTTTGTGCAGCGACGGGCCCGTGCACCAAGGCCATACCTAAGATCCAGCTATAGTACGTTAGGCGATGCGTCATGGGCCAAGGGCGCAGAGTATCATCCTTACCCTAACGGAGTCCCCCCCAGAATGCAAGGCTAGGCCGTATGATCCACTGTATGCTCACTTCTCAAGCCGTACCGCCTTTAGCGGGCAAAACCATTCTTACCACCCGCAGTAGGGAGCAGCAACCACACCTAACTGCTCTTTTGACGAATTTGGGGGCCCAAGTAACGGCGTTACCCCTGTTGGAGATCACGGCTCCGAGTGATTGGGAACCCCTTGATCAAACCCTAAAAATACTTAACTCTTTTCAATGGTTATTGCTAACCTCCACCAATGGGGTGGATTATTTTTTTAATCGGCTGGATCATTTGGGGGTAGACCAAGAATATTTAGCATCCCTCAAGATCATAGTCGTTGGCGAAAAGACACGGTTAGCCTTGGCTCAAAAAGGGTTTACCGCCCATGGCATCCCCGAGCGCTTTGATAGCGAGGGGATTTTGGCCGTACTCGCCCAAGAAGCACTCCAGGGCGCTAGGGTTCTTTTTCCTCGGGTCGAAAGCGGGGGCCGGGAGATCATTACCCAAACCTTAGGGGCGTGGGGCGCAGAAGTCTTTGAAGTTCCTGCCTATAGCTCCAAAGCCCCCTCTAGTAGTGCAGAGGACTTCCAAAACGTGCTTTCTACCCAAACCATTGATGCGGTAACTTTTACTAGCGCTAAGATGGTGCGTCATTTTGCACAGTTGATCCAACACATCCCAGATCTGGATCTGACGGGGATTGCCCTGGTGACCATTGGTCCGCAAACGGCCCAAACCTGCCATGAGCTATTAGGACGGATGGACGCTATGGCTGATCCCTATACCCTAGAAGGGTTAGCCCAAGCACTGATCGATTATTTTCACCCTAACTCAAGGGCCGATGCTGGCTCTGGGTAACAAAACCTGTTACTTTGGCTGGAGCAGTACTTTTAGGCAATGCGGGTGACTACCAAGCTAGACACGGGCACCGTCGTGATCGGGGGGGGACCGGCGGGGTTAACCGCAGCCTATGAACTTAGTAAACAGGGACATCCCGTATGTGTCCTAGAACAAAGTACAACCAAATTGGGCGGCATCTCTCAGACCGCCGAGTACAAAGGCTTTCGTTTTGACATTGGGGGGCATCGGTTTTTCTCCAAGTCCCAAGAAGTCGAAGACCTCTGGACCGAGATCCTGGGGGAATCAATGCTGGTGCGCGGGCGCCTATCGCGGATTTTTTATAACGGTAAATTTTTTGCCTATCCGATCAAGCCCCTAGATGCCTTTACGAAACTGGGGGCCTGGTATACGGCCCTCTGCGTTTTGAGCTATCTCAAAGCACGGGCTTTTCCCCGTTCTGAGGTCAAATCCTTTGAAGATTGGGTGGTTAATAATTTTGGCGAAACCCTCTACCAGACTTTTTTTAAAACCTATACGGAAAAAGTTTGGGGCATGAAATGTACCGAGATCAGTGCGGACTGGGCGGCCCAGCGCATTAAGGGCCTTTCAATGTCCAGCTTGATCCGCAATACGCTATTTCCCCAGGGCAATAGTAACCGTAAGACCGTGATCAAAACCCTGATCGATGAGTTTCGTTATCCGGCCCTTGGACCGGGGCAAATGTGGGAAACCGTAGCGGAACTGGTTCAAGCCAAGGGAGGCGTAATTCGCATGGACCAAAAGGTCCAGGAACTCCTGTGGGAACCGGGTCACTTAAAATCAGTCGTTACCCAGGACGGTCAGACCCACAGTGCGGCGCATTTTGTGACCACCATGCCCATGCGTTCGTTGATCAAAGCCCTCCAGCCCGCTGCCCCTCCAGACGTGATCCACGCAGCTCAGAGCTTACAGTATCGCGATTTCTTAACCGTGGCCCTGGTGATCCGCCAAAAAGAACTGTTTCCAGACAACTGGATTTATATCCATGACAGTTCTGTTCAAGTAGGCCGAATCCAAAACTTTAAAAATTGGTCAGAATTTATGGTCCCTGATCCTGAACTCAGTTGTCTGGGTTTGGAGTATTTTTGCTTTGAGGGCGATGGTCTATGGAGCCGCTCCGATGCAGAATTAGTAGCCCTAGGCACCCAAGAAGTTGCCCGTCTGGGTCTGATCGACGCCACCAAAGTGATCGATGGCACCGTGGTACGGGTTCCCAAAGCCTACCCTGTCTATGACGATGACTATAAAGCCCATGTCCAAACAATCCGTGACTTTTTGGATCAGCACTTGCCTAACTTGCATCTAGCCGGTCGCAATGGGATGCATCGGTATAACAATCAGGATCATGCCATGATGACGGGACTGGTTTCAGCGCGCAATATCTTGGCGGGCTATCGACGCTTTGATCCCTGGCGGGTCAATAATGATGCGGAATACTTAGAAGAAGGCTCAGAATCCGAAAGTGATCAAGGGGGACGTTTGGTACCCCAAAAGATCTCTTAGCTTTAATCTTGAGTACACGCTTACGGTCTTGCGAAGTTAGTAAGTTGCTCGAAAAGATCATGCCACAATGGATCTAAACAGCGGATGCATTCTTGATCAATACCTTGCCCCTACCTGAACTTTTGGCCCCAGCAGGGGATTGGGAATGCCTCAAAGCCGCAGTAGAGAATGGGGCCGATGCGGTTTATTTTGGCCTAGACCGCTTTAATGCCCGGATGCGGGCCGAAAATTTTACCGTTGAAGACCTACCGGAAGTCATGGCCTATCTCCATCGGCGTGGGGTCAAAGGCTATGTGACCTTTAATACCCTGGTTTTTGCCGATGAATTGACCGCGGCGGAAGCCTATATCCGGCAGATCATTGGTGCTGGCTGTGATGCGGCGATTGTTCAAGATATTGGCATCTGTCGCTTGATCCGGTCGATTTCCCCGGATTTTCCCATTCATGGCTCGACCCAAATGACCATCACCAGTAGCCGGGGGGTAGCCTTCGCGCAGCATTTGGGGTGCCATTTGGTGGTCCTGGCGCGAGAATGCTCGATTTCAGAAATCAACCAGATCCGTCAAACGGTAGACCTACCCTTGGAAGTTTTTGTCCACGGGGCGTTGTGTGTGGCCTACTCCGGGCAATGCTTGACCTCTGAGGCCCTAGGAGGCCGCTCAGCCAATCGCGGCGAATGCGCCCAAGCCTGTCGCATGCCCTATGATCTGGTTGCCGATGGTGCCTTAGTGCCCTTGGGGGATAAAAAATATTTGCTTAGCCCCCAAGATCTGGCAGGCATCGAAGTTTTACCGGAGCTGGTGGCCAGTGGTGTACGGTCTTTAAAAATTGAAGGCCGCCTCAAAAGCGCGGAGTATGTCGCCAATGTCACCCACATTTACCGCGCCGCCCTAGACCGGATCGCAGACCAACAGGATTCTTTAGTTCCAGAGGAAGATCTGTACGCCCTAGCGATGAGTTTCTCTAGAGGTCTGTCCACAGGCTGGTTTGAGGGGATCGATAACCAAGCACTGGTTCATGCCCGCTTTGGCAAAAAACGCGGGGTACTGGTGGGCGAAGTCCTAGAAATTACAGCCCACAAGGTCTTGATCCGCTTGGCTGCGCCGATCCGCTTGGCGGCGCTGATCAAACCAGGGGATGGGGTTGTTTTTGATCAAGGCCACCCCGATCAATCGGAGTCCGGGGGCCGGGTCTACGAAGTCAGTTTGCACGGGAATACGGCTCTATTGGGCTTTGGGCGGGGCGACGTGGACGTAAAACGGCTCCACCCCGGTGATTTAGTTTGGAAAACCAGTGATCCTGAGTTAGACCGTCGGGTCCGTCAGAGCTATAGCGGCGATCAAGTCCGTTATCAACGTCCCCTTGCGATCAGGGTTTGCGGCAGCGTAGATCAGCCTTTGGTCTTGATCCTACGTGACGAAGAAGGGCATCAAGTCCAGGTCCAATCCACTGAATGCTTGCTCCCGGCCCATACGCACCCTTTGACCACCGCTAAACTCCAGGATCAGTTGGGCCGTTTGGGGAATACGCCCTTTTACCTAGGAACCCTGAGCAATGAACTGGTAGGGGAGGTCTTACTTCCGGTGAGCGTGCTTAATCGTCTACGCCGCGAAGCAGTCCTAAAACTAGAAGCGGCCCGGACCCAACCCAGGCAATGGCGGATCAATGCTGGGGATCATTCTAGAACCTTACCGCCCCTACCCCGTATTCCAGAAAATACAGGCGAACTCACCGTCCTGGTGCGGGATCTAGTCCAACTTGATGCGGCGTTGAATAGGGGGATCAGTCGGGTTTATTGTGATTTTGAAGACCCGCGCCGCTACCGTGAGGCCCTTAAGCGCGATGGGGAAATCTGGTTAGCAACCCCACGGATCATTAAGTCTAAAGAAGATGGCTTACTCCAACAACTCCAGACATTACATCCGGCGGGATATCTCGTTCGTAATTATGACAGTTTGACGTTTTTTCAGGGCGCGCCCTGTAGGGGGGATTTTTCCCTCAATGTTGCCAACCCCCTAACAGCCAAGTATTTTATGGATCAATTTGATTTAACAGGACTGACCGCCAGTTATGATCTAAATATTCAACAATTAGAAGCCCTCTTAACCTCAGTCCCCGCTTCTTGGTTTGAGGTGACCATCCATCAACACATGCCGATGTTTCATATGGAACATTGTGTCTTTTGTGCCTTTCTTTCCACCGGGACAGACTATACCAATTGTGGGCGACCCTGTGAAACCCACGAAGTCCGTATCCGCGACCGGGTAGGATCAGAGCATGTCCTCAAAGCCGATGTGGGTTGCCGCAATACAGTTTTTAATAGCCGCGCCCAAACTGGGGCTGAATACGCCCAACGCTTGATCCAGTTAGGGGTAGGGAGCCTGAGAATTGAATTTGTTCAAGAATCAGCATCAGAGGTCCAACGGGTAATCCGTAGTTATCAGCAACTCTTAAGCGGAGCGATTAGCGGGCGAGAACTTTGGCACTCCCTCCAACTCCAACACCAGTTAGGGGTCACTAGGGGTTCTTTTTAGCATCAGCTCAATCAAATGATCCGCCGTTAACTTAACCGATCCGGTTTGTTGCGCTAATAAGGCTTGGGCACGCAACTTAAACATTACTTGAAGTTGTGGATCTTTTAATAAACTGAGCCAATGGTGTGCCAGATCCGTAGCAGTCTCAACCCGAAATCCAACCCCTGCCTGCTCACAAATGCGCTGTTCAGCGGCAAAATAACCCCGTTGGGGACCATAGGCCACCGGGATCGACCAGAGTAGGGGCTCGATTACATTGTGCCCTCCATGTTGGATCGTCCCGCCAATAAAAGCCCCGATCCCCCATTGATAGACACTGGCTAATTCACCTACGGTATCTAACAGGAATACCTGCGCACCCGATACGGGCTGACTACGCAAACTACTGATCAAACCCAAGGACTGACAGAGGTCCTCGATCTCTGGGACCCGGTACAGGCGACGGGGCGCAATGAGTAACGCACAGGGAATTTCTTGCCGGATCATTTGAAAGGCTTGGAGGATAAAAAGCTCATCCCCAGGATGGGTACTCCCGGCTAAAAATAAGGGGAGTTCCCCTCTTGTTTCCAGCCAAGCGACTAAACTAGTCCGCTGATCAGGGGCTAACTGAGGGGTGTTGGGATCAAATTTAAGATTGCCCGTAACGATAAGGTGCTGTTGGGACGTAAGTAAAGGACGGATTTCTTGGGCTTGATCTTCACTTTGGATCAATAAATGCTGAATTCCCCCTAGGATCCAACGGCGGTATAGATTTTGGAGTTGGGCTAGGCCCCACATGGTCCCCTGGGTACGCCAGGAACGTCCATTGACAACTACGGTTTGTATGGCTTGGCGCTGCGCTTGCCAGATCAAATTGGGGTACCAAAATTTTTCCACCAAAACCAGTACATCTGGTTGGTACTGCGTTAGCCAATTCTGCACGGGAATCCCAAAGTCAAAGGGAATGGGCACGTGACAGTGATCGGTGCGGCCTAACGCCTGGACTTCTTCATAATCCTGAATGGCCCAAGTGATCATAATGCCAGGGACTTGGGCCGTAAGTTCCTGTACTACCCGGTCAAGGGCGCGGATCTCGCCAATCCCATTAGCGACAAAAATAATATGCGGTCTATGGGGCGGCAGACTAAGGGGCGGGCAGGCCCAACGTAGGGGCGCAAATTCAAAGGACCGGGTATTGGGGTTATGGCGATACCGGCGAACCTTACGATAGAGCAATAGGGGAGCCGCCACAAGCAGCGCCAAGTTATAGACCAGTAGGGCAAAACGCGGATCAAAAACAGTCTTAGGCATAGTTTGAGTATAAGATGCTGAGTTGATCAATAGAGCGTGTTATGATCAGCCACGCCAATACAGTCGGGCAAAGGATGATCACTTTTGCGACTTTTCATGTCAATGTAAAAGCTACGCAATCCTCCGGTTTGACCCAGTTGCGTAAAGGGCTCGATTCTAATATTTTTGATTACGAATCAATGATCAAAATGTTCTTTACCTCTGCAAAGCATTTTCATCCAGAGTGTAAGCAAGTAATCATCACCGATCAACAATCTACCTTCACCCAGCTCCCTGAGGATATAAATTTTTACCGTATCGAGCTAGACACCAATCAATTGATGTTAAGTCGGCTGATGGCCCAGATCGAATTTCTGAAGCAATGCCCCCTAGATCAAGATGTTGTACTGATTGATTCAGATATTTTGATTTTAGGCAATTTAGATCCTATCTTTGAGCAAGAATTTGATATTGCCTTTACCTGTCTTGATCCTGAGAATAAAAAACGGTTAAAAACCAGTTCTGAACATGCGATCAATGGCGGGGTGATCTTTATTCATCATACCCAAAGAGTCCGTGCCATAGCTTTTTTAGAAAAAGTCTATATTTGTTATCAAGATAAATATATGTCCTATGCTGCTTGGCTTGGGGATCAATGTGCCCTTTTATCAACAGTGGGAGCGCAAAGATTTTATAGTCGGACTTCAGCACGCCTGTATGCAGAGAATACACAGATCCTATTGTTCGACTTTGATGTCTACAACTTTAGTCCTAAAAAACATATCTCCTCCTTTTTAAGTCGAGGTAATAATGCACTGATCATTCATTTTCGCGGAAAACGTAAGGAATTTATGCCTCTTTATTGGCGGTGGTATTTATCGCGTCAAATTCCGGATCATACCATTCACTATTCTTGGTTTTTTGCCATTAAGACGATATTACCTTTACTGCCTGAATTCATTATTAAAGAAAGTGAAGATAGATTTAAACGTTCGGTTCGCCCGATCCTAGGGAAGAAATAGGTTACACGTCTTAAAAGAGTAGTCATCTGAGATCAAATTCGGGTGATCAGCCCCCCGTCCCCCACGTTGTGGGGGTGCCTAAAACTCCTGTATCCCCATGAAATGGGAGCTAGGCTAACTATCCGAACTTGATAGGACACCATAGGGATAAAAATCAGCAAGTTGTGAGGCAATGCGTTCATTGACATAGGCCAAGTCCTCAGGACTTAAATAATCCAGATAGCCTCCTACTTTACCGCGTCGTGTTTTGTAGGAATCAAGATCTTCTTTGTTTTTGGGTTGCATGACATGGGTTGTAAAAAACCCTTGACGTTCAAGACGCCGCATATTTTCAAAACTCCCATAGGCTACTGCCTCTTCAATAATTTGGGGAGCGATTGATGTGAGTCCCAAAAATGCCAAGACTTGGACTAACTGTCCGTGTGGATCAGCGATTAGATCTTCATAGCACAAAAGCAAAAATTCTTGAGGTATATGCTGTTGGTCCGCCCAAATATTATAAAAATGTAGCATAGTTTCAAGACTGCCAATTTCATGTCGTAGGAATTCACTGATTGAAGCGCCATTAAAATTCACTTTTTTAATTTCTTCTGGTTTAAGGCGTTTTTTCTGAAGCGTAAAGAAATACGAAATCATTACATCACGGGGATCACGAACTAAAAAGATCACTTTTTTATCTTGATAGAAGGATTTATTGGTAATCAGTTCATGTTTTTTTTTGAGATAAGGATCATCATCATGGGTAAGCCGTAGGCGAGGAACACCAGGATAGGATTGGTGTAAATGATGTAGCTTCAAACTCAATAAATCATTATCTTGGATACCATAATGTAGCGCAAAGCTCTTGGCCAAGAGGACTGATAACCACGTCTGTCCACATTTGGGATAGGAAAGAATATATAGATCTGCGGTCGGTTTACGCCAAGGGGCTAAACGTTTGATCAATGAACGGATCTGACGTTGTTGGTCAGTAGGTAGGGTGTAGAACGTCGATTTGAGCCATGAGGCCATCACTTTTTCCTAGTTTAGTCCATTCATTTAGCGTAAGGGATGGCAACCAGAGTAGGGCGCTTATTTTTTAAGTTTGGCCTGATCCCACAATCTGTCATCATAAGTAAATGATCCTCTGTTGCTGTAAGGAATTGCGCCATGAAGTGTACGATTGTCAGTCGGGCTGGACAAGTGTTAACCCAAGGCCACTTAAAACTCCATCAAGAGGAGTCAGGCGCTTGGCGCTTAGATCTAGAGACTGTAAATGGTCGCTTGATCCAAGGGGGCACCATTGAGCCCGATGGGGATCTCACGGCGGCAAGTGAAGTGTTATTTCGAGAATTTTTTGCTGTTTGGGGCATGAGTGATCTCACCCTGACCATTAAAACCTGATCGGTAGCTAGCTGGATCAACCCTAGGGCCATAATTACTTCTGTCGTTGTAAAAAGGCCGGAAGGACCGCCAGGACCGCTAATCCCGTAAGTGCCAAAAAGGCCGGTACCAACTCTGAGGGCAAAACTTCCCCGCGTCGGGCGATGGTACCAACGGTTTCGCCAAACCAGGCATAGCAGGCGTTGATGGGAATGATCCCGATAAATGTAGCCAAAATATAGGTTTTTGGGGCCACTGAAGTTAGCCCGTAGAGATAATTCAAAACATTAAAGGGCAAAAATGGGGTGAGTCTGGTGGATAAAACATACCAAAAGCCCTGATTGGCTAAGCCCTGATCCAGTTGGGTCAACCAGCCGCCTGCGGCCAAGCGCTTCTGCACCGTCCCACGCAGGAGAAAGCGCGAAATAAAAAAAGCAACGGTCGCCCCTAGTCCCGCCCCGATGGTTGTCCATAGGGTGGCCGCCGCCGTACCAAAAACGGCCCCCGCCAAGATCGTCAAGGGTGCTGCCGGAAAACCGACACCAGTGCCTACAACTTTAAGCCCCATGTAGACCAACGGTGCCCAAGGCCCCCAGGTCGTCAGGTTATCCCCCAAATACTTGAGGGAGGACTGCATGTACCCACCGAGGGGGGTAGCCACGACCAGTACTACGCTGGCTAACATGATCAACGGTAGGGCTAAAGACTTCAGCAGCTTTTGCACGGTGGGATCTAAAGTTTCTTAAGGAAGTATAGCGCAGAGAACTTATCTCTCCATGGCCCAGATATGAGACCTCTTGCTTGAACACACAACTTTCCATAACTCCCCATGAAAATTAGAGGTAGTGGTTTAGGGCGATCTGAGACACTACCAGATAACGCGAGGAAATAACATGGGCAAATGGGCTTGGTTATTAGGATTAGGCATGATCATAGGTACGTCGCCCTTAGCTGCCCAAGGCATAGACGGACCCGCCAGCTTTGAGGTACGTCTGCAAAAAGAGGCTAAAGTGCTCACCCTCAAAGAGGCGATCCAACTGGCCCTAGAGCAAAATACAGACCTGCTTAAGGCCCAAAACAACGTCCTTAAAGCCGAAGCCACTCTACGACAAGCCAAAGCCAGTTGGTCGCCCCAGGTCAGTTTAGCCAGTGGGTATACGGGGCAAACATCCGGTGATCAGCAGACCGGGGATAATTATTTAGACAATTTGAGTCTTACGGGGAATGTCGATTGGACTGCTTTTGATGCCAGTCGGGGCGCCAATATTGCCATTAGTGCCCGTCAACTCAATAAAGCTCAGTTCACCCTCATAGCCCTCAAACGTACCCTAACCCTAGACGTGATCGGAGCCTATTACGACCTGTTGGCGGCAGAAAGTACGCTTAAAAATCAAGAAGCCGCCCTAAAAGATGCCCAGGCGGTCCTTAGTCAAACGCAACTCCAACAAAAAAGCGGGACGGCAACGCGCTTTGACAGCCTGCGGCAGCAGGTCCAAGTAGCCAATCGGCAGCAAGAATTATTGACCGCTCAAAATGATCGAGACCGGACTCAGTTGATCCTGGCCGATCTGTTAAACCTCACCCAATCGGCGCCCGTAGAGGCGAAAGAGCTGGCAGAGCCCCAGCCCGATTGGACCCAATCGCTTCAGGCTACCCTTGAAGCTGCGATCAACCGCAGACCGGAACTCGCAGCCCTCGAAGAAGATATTGAAATTGCCCAAGC
>JANNOF010000183.1:0-21683 GCA_031398925.1 Gloeobacteraceae cyanobacterium SOY_34_metabat_371
GTTTTATGAACTCCTAGCCCCCCATCCCCCACGTCGTGGGGATGTCTAAAGCTCTTATCCCCTCATTCATGGGGGTCAGGGGGTGCCATTACCCGAATCTAATATCACTGCGCCCCGCCCCTAGGCCAATACATCATGACACAGACGCCGATCAGAGCAATTGCCCCCCCGATCATGTCTGCTTTGTCGGGACGGTTACCATCAAAATACCAACCCCACAGTAGCGATAGGACGATGAAAAAACCGCCGTAGACCGCGTAGGTACGCCCGAAAGGGGCTGTTTGCAGGGTGGGAATGAGGCCATACATCATCAGGATCAGGGCGCCAACGAGTCCCCACCAACCCGGTCTACCTTCCCGCAACCATTGCCACATCAGCCAGCCGCCGCCGATTTCGCACACTCCAGCGGTCACAAATAGCGCAAATGATCGAAGAAATTCCACTATTTTATTTCCTACCCAATTTTTTAGGGGGTGCAGTTCTTTTGCTGCTTCAAACTATCGAGGAGTTGCTGGGCATTCTGATCCCTCGCGGGGATCAAGCCGACAACGAGCCATTCGCCCTTAGTGCGGTCTAGGATCACTACATTGGACGTATTGGCACTGATTAGGCCATTGGTGCGGCTGAGCTTGACTTGGACCACAGCGAAATTTTCTTGGGTCTGACTAGAACCTAGTTCATAGCTCGTCAGGGGCAAAAATTCTCCTAAAAATCCAGTCAGCGCTTTAGACAGATCAATCGCGACGTTATCTTGGCAATCTCCGACCGTTAATGGCTCAGAGAGGGCATCTACCGCCGTTTCATTTTTCATTTGAACTGCCGTTAAATACTGCTTAGTGGTTTCCTCGGGAGAACGCAGCGCAGCTTGGATTTTTTCAGGGATCCCGCACCCTGTCAGTGTTAGCAGTAGAGCGAAAGTAGCGATGGAAGAGCGTTTCATACCCGATCTCTAGAGGGGTGCGCATTTACCATAGCGCATCTTAGCCCTGACTGGATTGCGAAGGATAACAGCGGTCTAACCAAACCAAAGCCCCCTCTAGATGATCAAATTTCCCTTCGATTTGAGCTTCTAGGGCTTGATTGAGAATGATCTTAAATTGAGGGCCGGGCTTGAAGCTGCGTTCAATCAAATGTCTGCCCATCAAAATCGGCTGTAGCGCTTGATCCGCAACGGCAAGGGTTTGGGCTTGGGCCAAAAGCCATTCCCCCGCCGGATCAATCCGGGCAATGGCCTCAGGGGTAGTCCGCCCCCAATGATCGGCACGGGCCACGAGGACGAGTTCTTCAATATTGGTATAGGGTGCAAGGCGATTGGCTAAACGCCGGATGGCACTGGCCCCCGCTTGTTGATGCCAGAGCATATGGGGGTTGAGATGATTTAGCATCAAGCGCACCACGGCTTCGACCAAGTCTTTGTGTTCGGTGATCCGGGCTAAAAGGCTCCGCGTCGGGGCCTCACCCGCCACATCGTGCGCTCTAGAACGCCACCGCCCGTCGATAAACTCAGTGGTGGCGGGTTTACCCAGATCATGACAGAGCGCCCCATACACGATCCGCAGCCGAGTTTCTGTGGGTAAGCCCTGGGTCAAGAGGGCTGCTTGATCGATCACCATACCGTTGTGGGTCCAAACTTCCCCTTCGGGGTGCCACTCCGGGTCTTGGGGCACACCCACTAGGGCGGCTAGTTCTGGAAAATAGGCCAACCAACCCACCCGACGGAGCATTTCTAAACCCAAACTAGGCCGAATGCCCTTAAGCAGCAGTTTATTAAATTCCTCTTCGATCCGTTCACGCGATAGATGCTCCGGGGTCAAGGTGCGACATAGGGCTTCGGTTTCTGGGGCCATGACCAACTCAAACCGGGCCATAAATTGAGCCCCGCGCAATACCCGTAGGGGGTCTTCGCTAAAGGCTGGTCCCACATGACGCAAAATTCCCGCATCTAGATCCTGAAGCCCCTGATAGGGGTCCAGCCATTCCTGTCGAATTAAATGAATTCCCATACTGTTGATCGTAAAATCCCGTCGGGCCGCAGCTTCTTGAAAGGTCATCTCGGGATCACCCTGGACCATAAAATCCTGATGGCGGACCCCCGATTTACTCTCGCGACGCGGGATCGCAATATCCAAGGGACCTATTTTAAAAACCCCAAAGGATTTACCTACTTCTAAAAGCGGTAGCCCCTGTGCTTGGGCAAAATCCCCCAACGCATTCCTGAGGGCTTCTTCAGGAATGCAATACACTTCTAGATCAATATCTTCGACCGTAGAGGCATTATTTCTCAGCTTGCTCAAGGCTAGATCCCGCACATAGCCCCCCACGGCCACCACAGAAGCTTCTGGAACAATAGCCTCCAGAAAACGGGTCAGGTCTATGGCTAGACGAACAAGTGCATCGGTCATGATCCCAGGATAACCCCACCTAGGGGGTTGTTTGCTGGGCTAAAACCCGCAGTACCGATCCTACGGTCACCCCTTGCTGGGTCAGTCGCGCCAGGGCAGCCAGTAATTCCCCCTCTTGGACTTGGTGGGTGATCACCACCAATTCAGCGTGCTGCCCGTGGCTGGCCTTTTGCACAATTGCTTCTAGGCTGACCCCTTCGGCACCAAAAGCTTGACCGATCATACCGATCATACCCGGTTGATCCGGGACCACCAAGCGGGTATAGAAGCGCCCAAGGTGGGTCAGGGGGTCAGAAATTTCGGGAGTACACAGGGCTTCGCCCATGAGGTGCGGGTCATGAAAGACCCCTGTGGAGGGGCTACGGGCCACGATGTTGATCAAATCAGCCACAATGGCGCTGGCTGTTGGCCCAGACCCTGCCCCTGGGCCTAAAAACATCACTTGCCCCAGGGGTTCACCCGCAATGAGCACCGCATTGTCTGCCCCTGAAACCCGATTTAAAAGATGATCTTGGGGTACAAAATGGGGCGCTACCCGCAACTCTAAAGCTCCATCTACTGTTTTTTGGGCAATGGCTAAGAGCTTGATCCCAAAGCCTAGCTCTTGGGCATAGCGCAGGTCTTCAAGGGTAACTCCCGTAATGCCCTCAGTGGGGATCAGGTCTAAAGAAACGGGGGCGGTACGAAAGACTAAGGCACTCAAAAGGGCTAATTTTTCTTGGGCATCATAGCCCTCCACATCCGCTGTCGGGTCGCGTTCGGCAAATCCCAAATCTTGAGCTTTTTGAAGGGCCTCACCATAGGCCAAATTACGCTCGGTCATAGCCGTCAAAATATAGTTGGTCGTACCATTAATGATCCCCATCAAGCTAGTTAAGCGATTGGCCCCTAAACATTGACGCACGGGCTGAATCAACGGGATCCCACCCGCTACCGCTGCTTCAAACAATAAATACACGCCCCGTAGACGGGCCAGGGCACTGAGTTGACGATAATGACGGGCAAGTAATGCTTTATTAGCACTGATAACGTGCTTACCGTGGTCTAGGGCGGTCTTAAGGAGCGGCAAAGTTGCTTCGACGCCCCCCATAACCTCAATAACAATATCCACATTCGGGTCTGTGACCAGACTGTGGGCATCCGTAGTAAGTAAATGCTCCGGTACAATCCGGGGTATGTCTAAAGACCGGACCGCTATGCCGACGATCTCAACTTGTTTCAATAGGGGATCGCGGTCTAGGGGGTCGGCCAGAATATGCCAGACCCCTGAACCAACCGTTCCAAGGCCCAGTAGTGCAATACGGAGCATCAGTTAGCTACTTAGCCCAGGTGTTTTTCGAGGGTACTCGCCAAATTGGCCCGTGAAACGGTGCCGACCATTTTGTCAACCTTAGCCCCAGCCTTGAAGATCATCAGTGTCGGGATCGAGGTAATGCCATAGTTGTTGGCGACCTTGGGGTTATCATCGGTGTTGAGTTTAACAACCTTGACCCGACCGTCATATTGTTCTGCGATCTCATCTACAACCGGAGCAACCATGCGGCAAGGGCCACACCAAGGCGCCCAAAAATCTACTAGAACCGGGACAGAGGATTCTAGAACTTCTTCTTGAAAATTGGTGTCCGTCACAGATACAGCCGCTGACATGCCCTCTGGTCTCCTTACTGAAGCTATGGTGATCCTACCACAGAGGGGAACATGCCCCGAGTGGCCTAAATTTCTAGGAACCGCTTGGTTTCCCAAGCGGATCATGGTGTGAGGAGTGAACGGAAACCTGTGTCTCCGCTACCTTCATCTTAGGCGATTCACCTAAGGATTTGTAAATTTCATTGAAGGGCCCCTTGGTTAAATCCATCACCTTTTGAGTGACCCGGTTATCCTGGAATTATGATGGACAGTCTAATTTTTTACTCACCGCTAATCATTACCCTCCTGATGGCAGTGGGACTTTTTTTCTTCATCCGGGCCTCGGTCAAAGACCGCACCGAGCAGGAAACCTACGAGAGTGAGGTAGCTCCAGAAACCCTACGCGCTGCGGTGGAAGCATACTTTAATAAGCGTGCCTATACCCTAGTCGCAGAGGATCCAACCTTGGTATATCAAGGCATGATCCGGCCTAGTGTATTTCTGGCAGCTTTTTTAACGCTTTTGGCCCTTGGTGGTTTAGGAAGTTTGGCTTTGATCCTCATTGTCCTGATGCCCAGTGTTGGCGGGTGGTGGGGCTTGCTCTTGAGTCTGTGCCCCTTAGCAGGGATCTTTTATTGGCAAAAAGCCCAACATCCTGAACGGATCAAATTACGGCTTGATCCGGGTCCAATCAAAACGAAACTTTGTATTCAGGGTCATCGCGACGAGATCGAACGGTTTAAGCGGTCTCTTGGTTTTGAGTGAGCATGGTTACTCCCCAACTCTAGGGTTAGGACAGGCCACGATACTGACTTGAATCGGTACATCGCCATTAGATCCCAACTGCCCTAATTGGCGGAGGGGGGCTGGGGCACTGAAACCTTGGGGCAACGACTTAGGGGGTGGACCCGCCAAACAGTTGTTAAATCCAACGCGAACCAGGGGCTGTGGGGTAATGTAATCGCGCTCAAATTTTTGTTGATAACGCTTTTGCTTTTTGTTGATCCCCTCAGCTAGGGGATCAAATTGCTGATTCCCTACTCCTAGTTCAAAGGATTTCTTGCCACTAATGGGGCCAAGTTGGTCTGCTGGAGAAGCTTTGAGCGGTAAAACAACACTTAAAAAAAACAGTGCTAATAAAAGGATCGGACGCACAGTGATTTCCCCCGCTGCTGCTTCATTCTAGTCCCATAGCAATTAGGGTGTCCGCCGTGTGCGGTTACGTTGACGTATCTGTTCCATAGTTTTGGGTTTAAGCATCCGTTGTTTTTGGGGCATGGGGGGCATCCCTGGGGGAGATAAAACCTGATACTCCCGCTCGGCTTCTAACGTTGGGAGCTGACTAAAATCCACATGGTGAATACAGTCAACCGGGCAGCAATCAATGGCCTCTTGCACCAGTTCAGGATCGTTGCCCTGCTGATTGATAACCCGTGAGCGCCCATGGTCGGGTTCTAAAAAAAAAGTCTCGCGGGCAATCCAGACACAGAGGCCACAGCCAATACAGATCACTTCGTCGACATAGACGCCTTTTTGTCGCAAGCCACCACCCAATTCTGGCTCTAAACCAGAGCGATGGTTATGGCGCATGACCCCGCCTAATTCCGGTTCTAGACCCGTACGGATCACTGAGGAATGCTCAGGCTCCACTAGGAACTCCAGCGTTGCAGCACCAAACGTACTGCTCCGTCCTGATTAACTTCTTGGGTGGTGAGTTGAAAACCTTGTTTTTCACACTCGGTGCGTACGGTGTTGTAGGCGTAGCGTTGGCGGACTTTAGCCAAAAAACGCTCTACGGTCCAAGGCTGTTGCCAATACTGGAGGTCGGTGATCATTTCATAGGCTTGACCATTCCAAGCAAAACCGACATCGTGTTGATTTTCTTGGCGCAGCACCACTTGGGCCGTACGGGTTTGTCCCTGATAGCCCCGGACCGTGACGGTACCCCGCTCATGGTTGAGATTGAGGTCGCCTAGGGCTTTTGTGAGGTTTTCAAGATCGCGAAACTCAGTTTGCAATTGGGTGAAATGGGACACAAGGAACTCCTTTAAGAAGATGAGGTGAAATGCTGTGCTAACTGGGTCACCGTAGCCTGCTGGTAATAATCAGGGGCCAGATCAACCCGCTGAACTGTACCCAATTGTTCTTCGAGGGCCTTAGTCAAAGCGCGACAATCTGAGCCGCACAGACCCGTTACGCGCTCTTCGACACGTCCATCGGGATGTAAGATAAATTCGATTTGTTCCATTGCCAACCTATAGAACAGACAAACCCTGCCGACAGTGTGGCCCAAAAAAATAGCACCGTCAAGGTTTGGATTAGGATCTATACCCCAAGGATCAGATTGGTTAAACTGAAAGGCATGGTTACTGATTTTTTGCCCCCTCAAGCGGAAGACCTCTATGAAGAAACCTCTAAGCAACTTGCTGCCCAGATCCAACGGCAAGCAATTCTAAGTCCTTTAGCCCCCCAACCTATTTTGACCAGTTGGGTCCGCCAAGGCAGTGGGGGCAGGCCCATTGTGCTGCTCCACGGTTTTGATAGCTCAGTCCTAGAGTTTCGTCGTCTGTTGCCCCTTTTGGCCCAACAGCAGACCACCTGGGCCGTCGATCTTTTAGGTTTTGGCTTTACCGAACGCCGCCCGAACCTACCCTATAGCCCCGCCGCTATCTTGAGCCATTTAAGAGCTTTTTGGGAACAGATGATCGCCGAACCAATGATCCTTATTGGCACTTCGATGGGGGGTGCAACGGCGATAGATTTTGCCTTAGCTTACCCCGATGCGGTCCAACGCTTAGTTTTGATCGATAGTGTGGGCTATGTCAGTGGCGTACCGCCCATTGCCCGTTACTTATTTTGGCCTTTGGACTATGGGGCTGTCTCGATTTTACGCAGTCAACGGGTCCGGGCCAGGGTTAGCGCCCAATCTTACCAGGACCCACAGCTAGCCTCCCGTGATGCTGCACTGTGTGGCCTTTTACCGACCTTGATGCCCAACTGGTATGGATCTAATATCACGTTTATAAAAAGTGGAGGCTACAGATATTTAGGGGACCGCATACCGCACATTACCCAGCCCACCCTAGTGCTTTGGGGTGATACAGACCGGATCTTAGACCCCCAATTCGCCCATCGGTTTGAAAAAGACTTGGCCCAAGGTACGTTAGTTTGGATCAAAGATTGTGGTCATGTCCCTCATTTAGAAAAGCCCCAGCTTACCGCTAGGGCCATTCAACAATTTTTAGCACCTGAGCCCTAGGGCATGTGGGTAAAAATTGCTTGGTAGTTGTTTTCCCAGGGATAAACATGAACCATCCATCCAAAAAGCTGGGGTATAAAGCGTCCCCCTGCCGCTTGACATTCCTGTTGGGTACTGATCGATCCTTGGGGACCAAATTGGGCCATTTTTTGGCGGTTCATGCGACCACTAGGCATACACACATTTACATGGGCATGCCACTGAGCCAAACTCAAGGGCACCCGACGGTCTAGTTCATTTTCAGGGGTGCCTGGAGGAGCGGTGTACATGACCCCAACGAGGTTAAAATTCCCGTTGATCTTTTTGTACAAAAGCGAAGTCGGTCGGGAAGGATCAAAGGTCCGTTGGGCAATGCGGACATTCGCCATATTGTTAAAGTGGTACTCCTTTAGGGTCGCCTGCTCCATCATCGGTTTGAAGCCGTCGGCCTTAGCGACATTGACATCGCGGTATTTCTCCACCGAAGACCGGATGATAGCGAGCATTTGATCGGCTTGCTCACGGTCTGTAGGTTTGAGGGGACGTAGGGCCGTCATCTTCATGTGTGGCCCAGAATGTACCCCATTAGACATCATGGCGGTAGATTGCTCTAACGGGTTAGCAGACCCCATGGCGTTATGATCCATACCCTGATGATCATGCTGGGCAACCACCGCCCCGCCCATAAGAAATAAACCAACCAACCCTAGTGCCCAACTCTTGTTCATGTTTTCATCCTGCGATGTTTTGATAGACGTACTGGGCTAACCCAGGGTTCATTCGTTAGGATTCACGATCGGGATTGGTTCCTCGAAACCAATGGCTTACCTGTTGAGAGATCTGACCCATTCCGGTTCCGGTTTCATGCATTAAGTTATTAAACTCAGCCGTGTAGTACTCCCAAGCTTTTTGAAATTCCACATCTACAGGGGGTTCTTGCCCCCGACGTACGTAGTCACCCCGGATCACCCGGTCAAAGGCACCAGAACGTACCCAACTGAGTAAACGCGATACCCGCAGCACGGCGTAGGGATGGGTCGTACCAATTTCGCCGATAAAACGCAAAGCCCGGTCGGTATAGTCATCCCACTGCTCGTATTCCACCGCTTGTTGAATAAAGCTATTGAGATTCATTTCGTTTGCCACGGATCCACCGGCGAGCTTCATCATCGTTGAACAAATTACTTGAGGATCACGGATCATAATGGCGGCGCAACGATCACAGCTCAATTCTGCGGCGCGACTCCACTCTAAAAGGGCGTAGCGTAGCGCAATTAAAGGCAACGTACCCAGACTGATCTGGGAGCGCACCAGAATTTCTAGGATAAAAAGGGCAGTGCGGTACTTGACATGTTCTGAGAGTACATGGCCTAGCTCATGGGCCAAAACACTCTGGAGTTCGCGGTCATTAAGCATGGTCACTAAACCGGACTGCAGGATGATGATCGGACGATCCGCCCCTAGGGTATAGGCATTGGCATCCGGGGTCTGGAGCAGATACAGATCCGGGGTCTGGGGGACATCGAGGACATCAATGACATTGAGATAGAGGTCCCAAACACGGGGCAACTGCTGGGGGCCAATTTTGACAGCACTGGCCAGATACATTTGCTTAAAAGCCCGTTCATATCCTAAAGAGATCAGTTGTTTAATCAAAGGATCTAATAGAGGGATCTGTTTGAGCGCAGCAGTGGCAGCCCGGTCTGCGGGATGCTCAAAGGTCTTCGCACTCAAGTCAGGATAACGGAATTGCATCGGCACAGAAGCCATAGATCCCCCTGGGATAATTCTGATTTTCTTGATGCTAACTGCTCGATCCCATAAATGGCTATGAAACAAAACGCTGGAGACGCTAATTAAATTGATGATCACGGTATATATAAAAAGGTGAACTAAGGCTGATCATGTTTCAAAAACTTACGCCCAATTTGCTGGTAACAGATGTAGCGCAAACAGCGAATTTTTATCAATCGGTCTTAGGGTTTGCGATTGTTGCGACAGTGCCAGAAACCGCTCCCTTTAACTGGGCCATGATCCAACGTCAAGAAGTAACCTTAATGCTGCAAGCCCGCGCCACTGAGGAATTAGCCGTCCTCAAGGACCAACCGGGGGGCGGGGCTTTGACCCTATATATTGATGTCGTCAATGTGCAAGAACTCTTGGATGACCTCAGGGGTAAAACACCGATTTTGGCCGATTTGTATACGACGTTTTATGGAACCACTGAATTTGTGATCCAAGACCCCAATGGCTTTGTGTTGGTCTTTGCCCAAACTACTGTTTAATCAATCAGCCCACTTTTTGCAGGTTCGTCTGGGGAAAATAAAATTGCAGGATCTGGGGGTACTTAAGTCCTTGGCGGGCTAGACCATAGGACCCATATTGACTCAGACCCAGGCCATGTCCCCAACCGCCACCGACAAAGCGGAAGCCCTCGGCACTCGGTTCTAAATAAAATAACGTACTTGGTAACCCCTCAATCGCCGAGAGAATGGCGTCTTTACTTAGGGTAAATTCCCCCTGATCAGTGGTAAAAGCTAGACTTAAGACCCGTCCACTGGAAGACCGTTGGGCCACTTGGACCTCACGTACTGTTTTGAGGGCGTCGCGTTTGTGGCCTAGGCTAGCAAGATTTTTATTTAATGAAGCTGCTAAACGATCTGAAGTGTAGGTACGTTGCCAGCGAAAAGCAGGAGAGCCAGCTTCGTTAAAGCCCTGTTTTTGACCGAGCAATTTACGGACCTGTTGCTCTTGGCCCAGTCCACTCAAATTAAGGGGTTGCCGTCGGTCTAAAAATGAAGGCAAATAAGGCCGATCAATTCCCCCCCACAAATCGCTGTAGCGTGCTGTCTGACCGCCATTGGCGGAGGTATAAAGGGCATCGACCAATTGGCCTTTGTAGGTCAAGACTTGGCCTTTAGTACTTATTACTGCTTGATCGGTATTCTTGGTAATACCCCCTAACCCTTTGTAAACCTGACAGTTAGCTGTGGCACAAAGATCATAACCATCGAGATCAAAGCGGTGTTTGTTTTTGAGGGCAAAAGTCCGAGCCACCACCGCTTGGGCTTTGATCGCTTCAAAAGGAGCACCGGGGGCAATTTCGTAGGGGACAACGCCCCGTAAGTAGGTTTCCAGGTCCAAGCGATTGATCAGGCTATAGGTCCCGTAGGCATTGGGTTTGAGACTGATCATGCCCGCATAAACGCGTTTGCCGACTTTGATTTGTTTTTGAGGCGCTTGGATCGCTACGGCTGTGGTTTGGTATGGTTTTTTGCCATCCAGGAGCAGATCTAAAACCACCTGTGCACTCTGGATCCCCGACTCGACCCGCGCGGTGCGATAACCTGCCCCTTGGAGTTGACGGACAAGTTGTTCTTGATCCGCAGTGGGGGCTGAACTTTTGCGCGCTGCCCATACCTGCCAACGTTCGGGGCGAGCAATTTCCGTAGGGATCTGAAACTGAGCTAGATTCTGCGCGACGACTTCAGCATCTTCAAAACTACGGTGAAAGCTGACTACAACTCGGCTCCAGGGCACGGGCGTACTTAAGGGTTGCGGGGTGGCCCGGATACTTATGGTTTTAGCGGTAAGGGTTTCTGCTCCCATTTGGATCATTAATGGTTGTTGACCCACAGTTTGGATCAGAGTCTCTTGTTGGGTTTCGCCAAAACGCTGCACGATGCCAATATCAATGGCTTCAGCCCGCACTGATTGCTCTAGACAAAAAATGATGCCCCATATCCAAAGCCAATCGCGCATAGCCTCATCCTGTGATCTTGGTCCTTGGGCCTATTCTAGAGGGCAAAATTCAGATCTGCTGCAAATAGGGGCCACGAATCCAAGTTAAATACATAGAGTTACTGCTCATAGCCAAGATCCGACGATCATAGACCCCAAAATCACAAATCCAATGGTGACATTATCCGCAAAAATTTGCCCATAGAGCGTACTGGGAATCTGGGGTTGGATCAAAGCTTGGTAGTGTTTAGCCCACCAGAAGGCGGCTCCCCCTAAGCCTACATAATAGAGGGGATGTAAAATCATGACGAACCCTACGATTCCTAAGAGCACTGTAGTACCCAAATAAAACAGGGCTACAGCCTGGGGGGTATAATCGCCAAAAAAGATCGCACTGGAATTGATTCCGATCTTGAGGTCATCTTCTCGGTCTGAGAGGGCGTAGACCGTATCAAAGCCCAGGGTCCAAAGCACCGTTGCACCCCACAGATACCAAGCCGTTGGTTCTAGGGTCGTGGTCACGGCGGACCAACCGATCAAAACAGCCATGCCCCAACACAGTGACAACACCAGTTGTGGCACCGGGAAAACGCGCTTCGCCCCTGGATAAAAACCAATGAGCGGGACCGCCAGCACACAGAGCCAAAAAGTAAAACTATTCAAAAAAAAAGTTAGGGCCCACGCACAACCCAAGGCGACGATGCCCACCCCTATGGCCACTTGGATCGTCAGTTCTTTGGCGGCTAAAGGGCGGGACTTCGTACGCTCTACAAGCGGATCGATATCCCGGTCCCAAAGATCGTTGACTACGCAGCCTGCGGCACTGGTGACAAAAGCCCCAACGATCACCAGCAAGACTAGCCCCGGATCGGGGTAGCCCCGTGCGGCTAAGCAAACGGCCCAAAGCGCTGGGATCAAGAGGATCAGGCGACCGGCGGGCTTATGCCAGCGCAGGAGACGGATCACTGCATCCAAACGTTTGTACCCTAAGTCCACAAAATTTACTTCCTAGTGTTAATCAAGCTGTCTAAAGTGTGTAGTATAGAGGCAACTTAGGCAAGGGTGGGGCGTTATGCGTCGTATTGTGATGGGGAGTTTGTGTGCATTACCTCTGGCATTTGCCGCACCGAGTTGGGCACAAACAGAAACTGTAAATATCTTGTCTGTGGTCAAAACCGCTGAACCCAATGTCGCCCTTTATGACTTGGTTCCCATTGGAAACAATGGCGTGCAATCCGGGAAACTTGCCATAGGTGGCCGTACCCATCAAGACCTGTGGGTTATGCAGGGTAAGAAGCGTAGCTCTTTGACTTTAGATTTTGGGTCCGAATCTCCTTGGTCAACTTTTAAGATGATCCTGGGTACGTTTGCCCCTTATCCTGACTACACGGGCCCGGTGGCTATTGAAGTTTTTGGCGATGGGCGTAGACTCTATGGTCAATCTTTTACGACTGCCTTAGCTGCGGTTCCTTTAGAAGTAGATGTCACCAAAGTTCGTACGGTGACGATTACCCTTGATCCCGTATGCGCCACAGAGCACACCAAGAATCCCTACGCCCTAAGTGCCTACTTCGCTGAGGCCAGTTTTGAACGGTCGCCTGCGGTTAGCCCTGCCCCTGCCTTAGCCCCTGCTCCCGTCCGTTGCCGGACCCCACTGTTGGTTCAAGATACGCCCTTTAGTCCTCCCCCTGAAGCACCCGTACGGGCACTGTGGTAAGACTAGATCTGCGGTGACGGGTACCTAGATGTGATCGATGAACAGGGAAAGCTCTGGGGAAGGATCCATGTGATCGATCTTGGCGCTTTACTCATGGTTTTACTGGCTGTGGGTGGGTTTTGGCTCTTTAAAAATGTTGGGACTTCAGCAGCCCAACCCGCCCAAGCCCAGACCGTTACCCTGGAGTTTAATATGCTGATCCGGGGCTTGAGTATTGGCGACCCGGAGCGGGTGCTTAAGGTTGGAGACCGCCCCAAGGTGATCATCCGCAACCAACCCGCCGGACAAGTGGTGATCCAAAAGATCCAACTGATACCCGATCTATTGCCCGTTGTGCGTCCTAACGGGACCATTGAATATGTACCCGATAAGAGTCGTCCCTATAGTCGAGATATTTTATTGGTCCTCAAAACCGAAGCCCAAATAACGCCAGATGGAGCTGTGGTGGGGGGAACCAAGCTTAAAGTTGCCACCCCCGTTGAATTAGAAACTTCCCTCTACTCCATTAAGGGCAGCGTCATTGATCTCAAAACCGTGGATCAGCCATAGTCTTTTGGTCCAAGGCTTACGGGGCTTGACCCTCTGGGGGCAAGATACCAGGGCTTGGTCCGGCACCAGTGCCTTAACCCGTTGGACGGGCCAATTGTCCAATTGGGGACGTAATAGTTGGCTAGCGCAGGCGTTAGAACCCCTAATTCTTATATGGGGTGTCTTGCTTTTTGCCATTGCACCCTACAGTTCCACGGAAGTGATCGGCAGCGTTCTTTTAATCGGCGTTGCCCTCTGGCTATTGAGTTTGTTGCTCAAGCCTTTAGTCCTCACCCCAGTCAGTCTCGTGGTCTTAGCCTTTTGGGGCGTAACCACAGTCTCTACCCTCTGCTCCCCTGCCTTAAATACCAGTCTTTATGGTTGGAGCTTAGTGACGTTGTACCTAATCGGCTTTGCTCTTTTGGCCCAAGTACGCCGTCTCGATTGGATCATTGGGGCGTATTTGATTACCGTAGGCATTGTCGGTATCGAAGGGATCAACCAGTGGCGCTCTGGGGCTGTCGCCCTGGCCACCTGGGTAGATCAAGAATCAGTCCTCAAGGACACTACCCGCATCTATAGCTATTTGGGTAATCCTAATTTGTTGGCCGCCTATTTACTCCCAGCCGTGCCCTTAGGGGTTGCGGCGGCCCTCCAGTGGTCACGCTGGAGCCTGCGCCTTTTGGGGTTAAGTATGAGTTTACTGGCATTAGGATGCATTGTTTTAACCTACAGTCGCGGGGCATGGCTTGCCCTGGCTATCGAAATTATCCTAATGGCGCTTTTTGCGCTTCAAAAGCTCCCTGTGTGGGGGCGTATTGCTCTGGTGGGGGGGATCACCGGAGTCGGGACGTTGACTTTTATTTTTTCGACCACTGTCCAAGCCCGACTTTTAAGTATTTTTGTAGGCCGCCAAGATTCTAGTAATAACTTTCGGATCACGGTTTGGGAAACCGTTAATCAAATGATCACCGATCACTTTTGGTTGGGGATCGGTCCTGGGAATCGGACATTTGAAGCCATTTATCCATTTTATCAACGGGCGGGCTACAACGCGTTGGGGGCCTATTCGGTCCCCCTAGAGACCTTAGTGGAACTAGGCTTCATCGGATTGAGCATCAGTGCTTGGGCCTTAGGGGTGATTGGGGCCGCAGCCTTATGGGCGTGGCGTAGGCAACCCTCCTGGTGGGTAATGGCGGCCTTGGTCTTTAGTGTTGGCCTACTCTTACAGGGAATGGTGGATACGGTTTGGTATCGACCGCAAATTCAGACCCTGTGGTGGCTGGGGGTAGCCCTGATCCATAGGGGACTGGTGGATTGCGCTACTGCGCAAAAAATTGACCCCGCATTAGAACTACGCTGAACGAGAATTAATGATATCTTAAGGCCAGTCCCTGACCCGATTGCCCTGTATGCGCCAATCCCTACTGCTGTTACTTGTCCTCGTTAGCGCTCCGGCCCTCGCCCTAGAGCCAGCCTTCGCCCAAGAAGAAGTAATTGCCGCCTCAAACAAAACCCTGGAAGAAAAGGTGGCCTATTTAGAGCAAAATCTACCTTTTGTAAAGTCTGCACCCCAAGTCCTCAAAGTACCGATGGCCTATCGGCTTGCACCTATCTGCAACGCCAATACGGGCAAGTTAATCAAAGAGATCAAGATCAGAAATGACCGCAAAGAAACCATAGCGGTAGCCTTGACTAAGGCCGAACAGTTACCTAAGGCCATGCGCGAGGTCGAAGGTTGCCCGCAATGCGCCCGTGAGACGCAACTACGTACGTTTGTCAGCATAGAAGTTAGCGATTGGCTCCGTAGACAACCTGAATCGCGTCGCGAAAAACTTGCTGAAGTATGCGCTGAACTCTAATGACAAGGGCAGATTGATCGGGGGGCTAGGCAGTCTGCCCCCTGATCGTCTATGCTGTATTCACAAGCCGAAACAAGTCTATCCATCTTCAAAAGCATACCTACCCTACGGATTTAATACGGGTACAGGGGCATTCGTTAGATTGGTAGGTTAAATTAAATAAGGACATGCACCAAAAGCATACTAACGCGGCAAACCTGAATGTTTGTTGTTTGGCACTGATGCATGCCTGAAATTTTTCGCTCGTAATCAGTACATTAGATGGCAAAATTACGCCACCACCGTACAGACTTTAGCATCACTTTACCTGTGTTACCACAAACCAAAGGACCACCACCGCATGGATTTAACGACAACCACGCCTACGCTCCCTGTACAGATCATGTCACTGGGGGGATTGGGAGAAATTGGCAAAAATACTTGGGCATTTCGCTACCAAGATGAAATTTTGCTGCTAGATGGGGGGCTTTCTTTTCCCACCGAAGATATGCTGGGCGTTAATATTGTCCTGCCCGATATGACCTGGTTGATCGAAAACCAGAAGCATATTGTTGGTATGGTCGTGACCCACGGGCACGAAGACCACATTGGCGGAATCCCCTATCATCTTAAGCAATTTCGTATTCCACGGATCTGGGGCCCAAAGCTAGCCATGGCCCTGTTACAGCCCAAGCTCAAAGAGCATGGCCTGCTCAATCAAGTCCCCATTACTACGGTGGGGCCACGGGATGTGGTTAAGGCGGGTAAGCATTTCTCCGTGGAATATATTCAAAACACCCACTCCATTGCCGATAGCTATACCCTCGCGATTCGCACCCCTGCTGGGGTAATCATCCACTCTGGGGACTTTAAGTTTGATCACACCCCCGTTGATGGACGCAAGTTTGACTATCACCGTCTGGCTGAGTACGGCGAAGCTGGGGTGTTGTGTTTGATCTCTGATTCTACCAATGCTGAACTTCCGGGCTTTACCCCTTCGGAACGGTCGGTATACCCCAATCTAGACCGGGTATTCAGTCAGGCTAAGGGCCGGATTGTACTTACCACCTTTGCCTCTTCGGTGCATCGGGTCAATATGGTCTTGCAACTAGCCCAAAAACACGGGCGCGTAGTTTCTTTATTGGGCCGCTCCATGCATACGATTCTCACTGCGGCTAAGCAGGTGGGATTCATTAGCTACCCCGAAGAATTACTGCAACCCCTGCAAGTGTGTCAAAAACTGCCCGACAAAGAAGTCTTGATCCTGACCACCGGTTCTCAAGGGGAGCCTTTAGCGGCCCTAACCCGCATTGCCCAAGGGGAACATCGCCAGTTTTCGATCAAAGCCGGAGATACGGTTGTCTTTTCCGCCAATCCGATCCCAGGGAACACGATTTCAGTGGTCAAGACCATTGATCGCTTGATGCAACTTGGGGCCGAAGTGATCTACGGCAAAGATAAGGGGATCCACGTCTCTGGGCATGGGTGCCAAGAAGATCATAAATTGATGTTGGCCCTGACTAAACCCAAGTACTTTCTTCCGGCCCACGGCGAACTACGGATGCTTAGGATCCACTGCCAAACGGCTCAGGCGGTGGGTGTACCTGCTGAAAATATGGTCATTGCCATGAACGGGGATGTGGTAGAAGTTTCTCAATCCGGGATCCGGATTGCGGGCAAGATCCCCTCAGGGCTTCAACTGATCGATCAAGTCGGGATTGTAGACCGCGATGCCCTCCGCGACCGCCAACGCATCTCCGATGAAGGCTTAGTCCTAATCGCAGTTGCGGTTGATCACCAAGGACAGGTTTCCGTTGAACCTACGGTGACTATTCGCGGTATGGCCCGAATTCCAGGCATGATCAACCTAGAAGCTGACTTAGCCCAAGCCATGGTCCATGCAGTGCGAGATCAATGGCGTGAATGCCAAGCGATCCTGGAAGACGGGCGTACCCAGATTGACTGGGATAAACTCCAAAGTCTACTGAGTAAAATTGCCCTACACAAGCTGCGTGACCGGGTGCCTAGCCGTCCTCTGGTGATCGTGCAGATGCTTAAACCCACCGGCAATGCTCCAACTGCGGCATTACCTGAAACCAATGGGACCGGGGCCCACTACCGGGCGGCCATCATCGAAGCTGCTGACACCGAAGTAGCCCTACCGGGCCGCATCCGGCGACGGACTACTACTTCGGCCTAAAAAGGGCCGTACTTAGCTTGGGCCGCTTTCATAAAGGCGGCCCTATCGTCATAGATATCAAAGACTTTTTCTAGGCGCGTAAGCCGGAATAAAAGACGTACCCCTTCAGCTAGGGAGCAAAGGGCAACATCGCCATTGGCTGCTCGAACCGCTTTGAAAATGGAAACCAACGCCCCGATCCCCGAACTATCAACAAAAGGAACTTCTTTTAAATCGATCAACAGAAGTTGGGGATTGGTGTTGATCACCTCGTCGACTTCACGGCGAAATTGTTGGGCACGGCTGGCATCCAACCGTCCCGTGGGTTCTAGAATTTTGATATCTACGGTCATGGTAGGGCTCCATTCGGTTGCGTGTCTTTTAGTATTGCAGATGAGCTAACCAACGAGCCGAATGTCCCCTGAGCTGGGATCGCTGATCGAGGACATCCTCCCAGGTATCTAGATCCCGCAGGGTATCAAGATAACCAATGGATAAACCCAGAGTGCGACACCGTTCTTCAGTAGCAGCCCTAAGTCCAGGGGTACTCATGGGCATTCCCAAAAATAAAGGTTGAAACTGCCGTAGCCCGATCAGGTAATAACCACCATCCAAAGCTGGCCCCATTACCACGGGATGCCGCTGTAGAAGTACCTGGGCTTTTTGGAGCACAGATAACGAAAGCTGTGGACTATCCGATCCAATGCAGATCACAGGCTGTTGCCAGCGCAGGACAAAGTCTAAACTGTGGTGCAAACGGAGCGCCAGGTCTTCTCCCTGTTGGGCAAATAGATAAAAATCGGGGCAATGGGCATCAAACCAAAGACGGTCCCCGCTATAGGCCAAATAACGTCCAGAGGCGAAGGACCGCACCAAAGTCAAGGTATCGCGTAGCATTGCCCCATGAAACGCACTGGCTTGATCAGGGGTCAGGGGTGGGCAAAGACGCGTCTTTACCTGCCCTACTTGGGGGGCCTTCGCCAAAATCAAAACCGTACTCAAGGGGACACAGGCTCCAAGGCAATTACCCCACCCCCCAAAACCCGGTCTTGATCAAACCAAACGGCAGCCTGACCGGGGGTGATCCCAAATTGGGGTTCAGCAAAGATAATCCGCACTTGGTCTTGATCTAGAGGGATCACCGTCGCTGGGACGGGAGCACTGCGGTAGCGGATCTGGACGTTTGTTTCAAAGGGGGTACGGGGCGCAGCCATGGAAACCCAATTTACCCGCGTTGCCACGCACCGGTCTCGCAGGCCTTCGGGCCGGGTACCCACCACCACTTGATTTTTTAGGGTATCCACTGCGGTGACATAAAGGGGCTGGGGCGCGGCTACCCCTAGCCCTTTGCGTTGGCCAATGGTGTAGTGAAAAGCCCCGTCGTGGTGGCCCACAACCCGTCCACAACCATCAACGATCTCTCCGGGTTGGGTGTCGAGATGCTCATCTAAAAAATTACGCATCGATCCGGCGGCTTCGACGAGGCATAGATCCATACTCTCGGCCTTGGTCGCCACCGATAGTCCCCATTCGGTCGCCAGCGCCCTAGTTTCAGTTTTGGTTAACTCCCCCAGGGGGAAAACCGCCGCGCTGAGCTGGTCTTGGGTCAGTTCATACAAAAAATAAGACTGATCTTTAGCCCGGTCTAGGGCGCGGAGCAATTGGTAGCGCTTGGTTTCAGGATCAAACTGCACCCGTGCGTAGTGCCCGGTGGCTAATTTTTGAACCCCCAAAGTCTCACGGCAGTAGTTGAGCATGAGACCAAATTTGAGTTCGCGGTTACACCGAGAACAGGGCAAGGGGGTGACCCCCGATTGGTAGCCCTCAAGAATAAAATCTTTGATCGTCCGGTCAAATTCTTGGCGCAGATCGACAATGCGATGCGGGATGCCTAGCGCTTCGGAAACACGAGCGGCATCTTTCATGCCATCGGAGCAGCAGGAACCTTTCCCTGCCATCAGCCAAAGCGTTAGTCCATAAACCCTATAGTGATCAATCAATAGGGCGGCGGCCACGGAGCTATCTACCCCGCCCGACATCCCCACCACAACTTTTTCTTTGGTTGTTTCCATATAAGGCTCCACAATCTGGTTTGATCGTAACATCATCAATGGCTTGATCCTCTGGCCTGGAGTCGCTGCATGACCAAACTGTCCCAGTCATTTTTTGTCACCCAGCGAGACGCGCCTAGCGATGCGGTGGCTATCAGTCATAAATTGTTAATGCGGGCGGGGCTGATCCGACCTTTGGGCGGGACTGCGGGCCTGTACAGCTATGGCCCTTTGCTGTGGCGGGTCTTAAACAAGATCCAGCGCATTATCCGTGAAGAACTCGACCCGCTCCCGGCCCAAGAATGTCTTTTGCCCCAACTGCACCCTGCGGGGATCTGGCAAGAATCCGGGCGTTGGGAGGTGTATTTAGCCGAAGGCTTGATGTTTACCCTCAAAGATGGCACGGGGGATCAGGCCCGTGATTTTGGCCTAGGGCCGACCCATGAAGAAGCCATTTGCGATTTTGTGCGCGGCAGTCTAACTTCCTATCGGCAGTTGCCCTTTACGCTTTATCAGATCCAGACCAAGTTTCGCAATGAACGTCGGCCCCGCTTTGGCTTAGTACGGGGGCGCGAATTTGTGATGAAAGATGCCTACTCTTTTCATAGCACTGCGGAGAGTCTCAAAACGACGTACTGGGCGATGTATCGGGCCTACACCAATATTTTTCAGCGGTGTGGACTAAGGTTTCAAGCCATCGAAGCGGACTCGGGGGCCATTGGCGGGTCGGGGAGCCATGAATTTATGGCCCTAGCGGATATTGGTGAAGATACGATCCTCTTTTGTTCCGCAGCGGACTACGCCGCCAATGAAGAAAAAGCCCGTTCCCTCCCCCCCGATGCGGTCTTGGGTGAACCGCAACCCAAGGCCAAAGTAGCGACCCCAGCTATTCATACCGTCCAGGAACAGGCGCAGCTTTTAAAGCTCGATCTAACCCAAATTGTCAAAAATTTGCTCTATGTGGCGAGCGGGATCAACACCGAGTTTCCCGTTTTAGTCAGTATTCGAGCGGATCGCAGGGTCAATGAAACCAAACTCAAAAATCATTTGGATGCCCTAGATCTACGCCTTGCCAGTGATCAGGAAGTGTTGCATTGGACGGGAGTTCCCGTGGGCTTTCTGGGCCCTGATGCGGTGATTAAACATCCCCAAGCCCAACGGGTGGTGGATCTGAGTGCGGCAACTTTAGAGTATTTCAGCACCGGCTGTAATGAACAAGACCTGCACTGGACCGGGATCCAGTGGTTGGATTATGACCTTAAGTTTACCCCGGTCGATGTAGATACCGCCCTCGCGGGGGATCGGTGCCATCTGTTACCCACCGAAGTCCTCCAGAGTGCCAAGGGGATTGAAGTCGGGCATATTTTTCAACTGGGAATTAAATATTCCCGTCCCATGGGGGTGAACTTTGTCGATGAACAGGGCACAGGCCAGCCTGCGATCATGGGCTGCTACGGGATTGGGGTTTCGCGCTTACCGGCTGCGATCATCGAACAATCCCACGATAGTGAGGGCATGATCTGGCCTATGGCCATTGCGCCCTATCACGTCTATCTGGCCATTCCGAACATCAAAGACCCGGATCAACGGCAAGCGGCGGATCAGCTTTATGCAGACCTTACCCAAGCTGGGGTAGAAGTCCTAGTCGATGACCGGGATGAACGGGCGGGGGTGAAGTTCAAAGATAGCGATCTGTTGGGTTTACCCTACCGTCTTACTGTAGGCCGTGATCTTAAAGAAGGCTTGGTGGAACTCCAAGAACGCCGCACGAAGCAGGTACAAAAGATCCCTCTGACAGCGGTTGTGGGGCACTTGGTGGGCTTAGTGCAAACCAGCTAAATGGGCTATTCTTCCTTAAATTTACCGAAGAAACGGGTCCGGCGGAAGCTAGTCCCGTTTTTTTTGACTCAATATTGCTAATCTCTAGACCATGAGTTATATTGAGTCTATAAGCCTCAAGTCACCTAATGGAGCTTCGCAAATGACGCTTATTCGTTGGGCACCCTTCCGAGAAATAGAAGTTCTGCGTCGTCAAATGGATCAGTTGCTGGACACGGACGAAACCAACGCCGAAGTACGCCATGCCCCACCGGTTGAGTTTCGGGAGCTACCGAACAGCTACCTGCTAAAAGTCGCTTTACCAGGGGTACGCAGTGAGGATCTAGATATTCAAGTAACCCCAGAGGCAGTAACGATCAGTGCGGATCATCGGTTTCAAAAGGCTAATGATCAAGAAATTGCCCACCGCACTGAGTTTCGCTACGGCAAGTTATTTCGCCAGTTGACCTTACCCGGTCGGGTTGATACGGACCGGGTTACGGCTGGTTATCAAGATGGGTTGCTGACCTTAACCTTGCCTA
>JANNOF010000316.1:0-3084 GCA_031398925.1 Gloeobacteraceae cyanobacterium SOY_34_metabat_371
GTACTGTCTTTTTCGCGCAGTTGCACTAAAGTAAGTCCCCCTTTAAATGCTGCTTCGACGATCTGAAGCAGGTTTGCCTGGGGGCTAGTCACTAAATACAGCCGGGCTGCCGCTAATTGGGCTTTTTTCGTCTGGGGTAAAAGGGCTTGCTCTAGGGTGTAGACCCGATACCGGGACTGTTTCATCTGTTCGCTAAAGGTCAGATCATAGAGCTTGCCGTACTCCTCTAAAACCCTTAGGGCCTCTTGGACCCGAGCTAAATTGACGCGCAGGACTGCCGAAACGGAAAGCCGCTCTTGCTCTAAGGCGGTGGTCAAGCCCGTCCCTGGATCGTGAGGAGTATCGCGGGCTTGGCGGAGCGGCTCCGTATGCCAATACCCCAATTCTTGCCTGAGTACTTTACAGGTTTGGGTTAGATCCGCCCGTTCTAAACCAAAACGGCACCATTCCTCGATCACCCGGATGCCTTCACGGGCCCGGTCCAGATTGGCATCTAAAATTCGCAAGACCGCTACATCCATAGGTTATGTTTCCTCGCTCGTTCGACCCGCCAAGATCCGCGCGGCGAGCATCGCAGCCCCAAAGCCATTATCAATATTGACCACTGCCAGACCACTGGCACAGCTATTGAGCATGCCCAAAAGGGCCGCTAAACCGCCAAAACTTGCTCCGTAGCCAATGCTGGTGGGTACGGCGATCACCGGGACTTTGACCAAGCCGCCCACCACTGAAGGTAGCGCCCCTTCCATCCCAGCGACGACCACGAGGATTTCGGCCTGCGCCAAGAGATGCTGGTGATCCAAAAGGCGATGAATGCCACTGACCCCCACATCCCACAGGCGCAGCACCGTAAACCCACAAAGTTCGGCGGTTACGGCGCATTCTTCGGCTACGGGCAAATCGGAAGTCCCCGCCGTCAAAATCGTTAGGCGGCCCGGACGGGGTAACGCCTCGCCCACCGCACAGATCCGCGCCGTGGCGTAATAGCGCACGGTGGGCAAAAGGGCTTGGACGGCGCTCCATACCTCAGGATCGATACGGGTAGCTAGGGCCACAGGGTGTTGCTGGGCTAATTTTTCTAAGATCAAGGCGATCTGTTCCGGGGTTTTGCCCGGCCCCCACACCACTTCAGGAAAACCTTGGCGCACTACCCGATGGTAATCGACCTTCGCAAAACCCAAGTCTTCGTAGGTCTGAATTTGACCTAAAGCGTGCTCGACCGCCAGATCTCCCCTAGCGACTTGTTCTAAAAGTACGCGTAGCTGTTGGGCATTCACCTAGCGGGATTCTAAACATTGGGTTGTAACTAGGGCTTCTTCCTGCTCTGCCATGTGCAGTTGCGCCATTTGCAAGATCGTCGGAATGGCAAGGCCCAATTGGTATTGTCCTAGCCAGCGCATCGCCTCATTACCCTGTTGTAAAACTTGGGCAACCGCGTCAACGTAGGGCTGGACTCCGCTCAGCGGGCTATGATCCATGGCGTCAATCCAGGTTTGGACCCATTGGCGGGCGCTCAAGCGTTCCCCGGTCTGCCAGTGGATCAACGAAGCATCTAAACTTTCTCGACAGACCGCCTGTTCGTTTTGATAGGTCAGCTTCACCAGTTCCTCTGGGCTAAAGGGGCTAGCTACCAGAGGATCGGGGATATCCCCGGCCATAAGGGCCAGTAGTCGATGTTCCAAAAGGGCCGTGATCCCCAAAAGGACTACGGGGTCACTGATCAAATCACTGATCCGCAACTCAACCCGATTGATATCGTAGGGCCGCTCCGGGCCATTGGGCCGTACTGAAGTCCAGAGATGGCGCACATTCCACATGGTTCCTAGGGTCAATTGTTCTTCGACCCAAGTACAGTAATGCTCATGGGATCTAAACAGAGGCACCCAGGCCGGGGTTTGGGGAAAAAGTCCCCACCGGGTGGAGTGATACCCGGTCACTTGACCATTGAAAAACGGTGAAGAGGCAGCTAGGGCCAAAACAATGGGGGCTTCGAGGCGCAGGAGGCGCAGTCCTTTGAGGATCTGTTCCGGGGTATCCAGCCCAAAATTGATATGAATACTGGTCGTAACTACTTTAGTGCCATAGGCTTGCTCGATCCGGTCGTGATAAGGGCTTTCAGGGTTAGACCGCTCAAAATGATCACTGCCGCCCAGACCTAAGGTACTCCCCGGTAAGATCGTATAGTCCCCTAGGGTCTTGAGGGCCGCCCGCAATTGACGGCGGGGGCGGACTAAGGCACACAGCAGATCCGGGTAGCTCAGCAAAGGCGGGGTGATGTACTCCACATTGCGTTTATCAGGTTCGCGTACAAAGTCCGGTAGAAGTTCAATAATCTCACTCGATAAGCCAACGGCTTCACCCTGGGGCGTTCCCGTGTACATCTCGACTTCAAAGCCTTTTAATAAGCCCACGAGTTGCCCTCCTGTTGTTCTAATTTTAGAGGTTTTGGGAAAAAGTACCTATAGCTGCCCCCTGGATCGTCTTGAGGGGGGTACGGGTGGCTAGGGCCAATTCCCGACAGGGTTCATACTCCGGTTGGACGGTAAAAACCTGATTCCCCCGATAGCCAATCTTAACGGGCACCGGGCCATAGGCCGTTTGCACGGTTTCCCAACGGCGGGCTAAGACCGAGCGCAGCGTGTAGTGACGCCGGATCCCTAGGGTCGTGGTTTCTTGAAATAAAAATAACTCCATCTGCGCGACCTGATCCGGTCGAATAATTACCGTTAAGAGCGATCCAGAACGGCTTTTTTTCATCGCCACTGGCGTTACAAACGCATCCAAAGCACCACGGGCGATTAACTGTTCAAGGACAAAACCAAGATTTTGGGGGCTGAGATCATCCATTTGGGTTTCGAGGACCGCCACAACGTGATCATGATCATGGTCGTGATGGTGTTCATGGGGCTGATTTTTATGCTGATCGTGATGCCGGTCCTGCGCTTCTACTCCGTAGCCCACCCACAGGCGCAGCAAATTGGGAATCGGGATCTCCATTGATCCGGCCCCCATGCCGACGGTTTCCACCGCCATAGCCGGACATTCACCAAAATGATCCGCTAGGGCACAGACAATAGCCGCCCC
>JANNOF010000319.1:0-3987 GCA_031398925.1 Gloeobacteraceae cyanobacterium SOY_34_metabat_371
GGACTGATTACGAGCCACGTCAGCGCTACGGTCACGAATGTAGTCTTCAATAGCTTTCAGATTGGCTCTGCCGAGACGACTGCAAACCGCACGGCGCTTTACCGATTAGTGACAGGGAGTGATGGGTACACGGACACCAACGGGAATTTTTGGAGTTCGGATGCGGGATATTTCACCCCCTCCTCAGCCATCGCAGATAGCACGGGTAATTTGGCCTCAATTACTAACACCGCAGATAAAAGGCTCTACCAGAACTGTCGGGGGTACTTGGGCAACATTCCCCTTGAGGCACGGAACCTTACCTATGATCTGCCCATCAGTGGATCAGAACCCGTAGATCTCCGTTTACACTTTGCGGAACCCTACTGGGGCAACCCAGCAGGAAACTCCACTGGTGGCATTGGCAAGCGCATCTTTGATATCAAAGTCGAGGGCAAAACCATAAGCGAGAACTTTGATATCACCGCCGCCACTGGGGGCGCGCTCAGAGCGGTGGTTGTACCGATTGAAGGTATTCAGGTCAACGACGGGGTGTTGACCCTTGAGTTTAAGGCGGAAGCGGATTTTGGGGCCATTTGCGCCATTGAGGTGCTCAGATAATATAAATTCGGTTACTTCGCTTACGTTCCTTAAATGATCCACACCTAGCCCCTCCCTCAATCCTGAGGCAGGGGAGCAAAAACTCAGATTTTTAATCATAAGGAGTATAAAACCCGATGAAATCTTCCTTAGCGCTATACACAGCGGCCCGGACACTGCGTAGTTTTTGGCAGCGCCCCCAAACCGGGCAGGGCTTAGGCCGGGATATACTTCACTTTGTTCGTCAAGAGTTGGGGCATTCGCTCCAAGAAATTTTGACCACCGATCCACCACCGACAAAGGTTTTTGGAGAACCCATCGGCGGCTTTTTTACCTGGAGCTCATTACTTACGGCCCTTGCCCGTTATCAAAAGGTCAGTGGAAAAAATCAAATCGCAGGTCATGATCTCGATACCTGGATCATTCGTTTAGGGCTGATTGAAGCCCCCAAGGGCCGGACATTTGCCCAACTCGCTGCGGCTGAGGCCCTCTGGATGCGGGGGCCCTTGGCGCAAAACCCACTTTGGCGCAAGATGACCGAAGCACAGCAAAAGCAATGGAAATCCCTGCTGGATGTCAACCGCTTTTTTAATCTCACGACAGGGCGACTCAAGGAAGGGCTACCCGAAAATTACATTGGTGTTGCGGCCCAACTGGCCTCGATCACCCTGTGCTTGGGTTTACCGCTCGATCATCGTAAGGTCAAAATCCTGGTTGAACGTGCGGCCCAACAACTGTTGACCGGGACCGGATTGGTGGATGATGAACCCCCTGTCGGACGTTATGACCGCTACACCATGGAGTACGCCCGTTTTGTCTGGCAGACTGCGGAACGCCTCAATGATCAGGAATTATTGAGCCGTCTGCGTCCGGCGGTGCTACGTAACGGGGCCCTATGGTGGGATCTGTTTTCTCCGGTCATGGGCCACAGCACTCCCTATGGTCGATCCCGTAACTTTGCCCTAGGAGATACCCTTGAAACCTGTGCATTTTTTGCGGCTCATCCAGATTTAAGCCCTGTACCCCTAGAAGATCTGGCGGCGGCCTTTGCTTTGGCTTGGTCGCGTTTTGTAGATCAAGACTATGATCTAGCGCGCCATCGGAGCCGGTATCATGACCCCGGAAGGGCTACCTATGCCTATATCGGTGCCAATCGACTTTGGTCTACTGGGGTCGGGATGCTTGGTAAAGCGGTTGGAGCTTTGGGGGAATTACAAACGGCCCTAGAAAAGCAGGGCATCCAAACAATTCCCGCTCAGCCCAAACTGAGTCCGGTAAATCGGTACGAAACGTTTGCCGAGGGTCACGGAGTCTGGTTGGTACGCCAAGGCCCCTTACAATTTGCGTTACCCATCGTGGGAAGCTTTGCGAAAACCCCTGCCACCAGTGATTATCTGCCCGTGCCCCATGGACTGAGCGGTTTTGCTGTCCCCGTCCAACAGCAAGTGCCCGCACTGGTGCCCTTTCTCGAACTCGAAGACCGCCGCATCATAACTGCGGTGGGGCGAGCAAACGAAATTGAAGTACTAGAAGCAGGCACAGGCTTACGCGTGGTCTGGCAGGAGTGGCAATCCCTCAAGGGCGAAGGGGTAACCCTAGGGCTTAAGAGTGAAGTGCGCTGGACGTTAGTCCCAGGCGGGCTAGTACGCACAGAGACCCTCTATGTTACCCAGCCCCTACGAATCCGACGGTGGCGGGTTTGGGTTCCGACAACCCATAGCCACGTAAATGCCTCGGCAACCCGTTTTTTCTCGGAGATAGGGGGGGATTTGGGGGTAAATATCCAGGCTGATTGGACCTTGCAGCAGGTAGTACGGGCCACCGCCCATCACCGTGAAGGTCGGGGGGCCCTAGGACCGATCCCCTTGATTCTGGAACTGGAAGCTTCTCATCTGGTGTTGTTACCTGATCAAAGCTACTCTTGGCGCTTAGCGTTAAATATCAATGGCTAACAAGAGATCCCCGTAAATCGTTAAGCCCATTGATCATTAAGAAAGCGGGTTAGCTTAGGGGCGGGGGGCAACTTGGGTGTAGCTGGTAGTTTGATCCCCGATCCGGAGTTCATCCATATAGATCTGACGCTGGGTAGTTGTAGACTGCGCGGGGCGATACTTCCAATCGGGTTTGTAGATCCCGACCTTCAAAAAAGGCCCCTTTTGATCGTTATAGGTATTGGGGCCTACTTTTCTTAGTAACGAGGTGCCATTTTTCCAGACCTCCACCAGCCCATCGCTCCCACTGGACCACTTAATATGGAAAACCCAATCCGTCCACTGGTTCGTACCATAAGGCCCTAAACTGCTGTCTTCTTTCCCGCCTCCCGCGCCCGGTGTATTTTTGTACGTCACTGGGTTAGGGTCCCAACGGTTACTGAGCTGCCACCGTCCAGCAATGGTTTTTAGGGCTAGAGCGGGAGTCCGCCAAGTTTCGCCCAGGGCAAAGTCCGGTTCGTTATGCCACTGCACCACTACTTCCGAAGACGGATCGGCGGTATAACTATCCGGCAAATAGGTACTAAATCCATACCAACGTTCGGCATTAGCAGGGGTTTTTAGATTCCCTAAAGCTAACTCAGATCGTTTGCTTCCCTGAACATCACGGTCTGATTGACTTAGCTTAAATTGTACCGCATACTTCCCAGAGCGCACCGGGTTGCTAACTACTTGAGCTGACTCCGAACAACAGAGTTCCCTACGCCAACCAGATAATCCTCCTGTCTCAAAATTACCTAGAAAAAGTAAACCTGAGGGCAGATCAAGGTCCGGTTTGGCTTGGGGTTGCGGTGTAATGGCTCCTTCTTTTGTCACCGTAAAAACAACTTTTTTTGTATTCCCAGGTTGCCCCGTTGCATTGATTCCGCTATAGGGGGTGGCACTGACGGTATGTAGACCGGGAGAGGGTTTCCAAGGACGATAGATGCCTGCTTCGTCTCCCACTAAACTATAGGGAACCTGATTTTCAATCCGAAAATTAGGATTGTCATCTAAGCCAAAGCGAATACTCTTGACATTTTTAGCATTAACATCTACGCGAATGCTAAATTCCTGGGCTGTTACGGTTGTGCCATTGGTAAGGACACGCACATCTTGACTTGTAACCGTATCAACTAAAGTGAAGGTGATCATAATAGCACCCGCCAAACAGTACTTTAATTTTAAGGCAGATTAATTAATTCCGCAAAAAGACCCCCCTGCCTGAGCAAGGAGATCATCTTACGTTTCACTTAAAAAAGGTTTTCAGCGCGGCGCTACATCGTTATAGCCCGCTAGTTCATTGCCCACCCGTACCTCATCGTGATAAATGACCCGTGTGCTGGTTGTAGAATCTTGAGGGCTATATTTCCAATCCGGTTTGTAGATCCCGATCTTGAAGTAAGGCCCAATTTGATCATTGTAGGTATTGGGGCCA
>JANNOF010000331.1:0-1687 GCA_031398925.1 Gloeobacteraceae cyanobacterium SOY_34_metabat_371
GGTGATGCGGCGGTGGCATTCGTGTTAAAGCAATGTCAGCCCGAAGTCAAAGACGGTATATTCCAGAAATGCACTCCTGAGCAGATTAACTATCTCAAATACTGCTTACAACTACTTGACCCCATGACCTAAAATCTGGTCGTCATCAAAGATGGGCGTTTGCCCAAGAGTCCCCCGAACCGTGAAGTGCATTTCACCCCATTACTAACCCACCGGGCAGTTGTCGCATATTCGCCGCCTCTTTTTTGGAATTGGGCGTAGAGCAGCACCTAGTAGTTCGCTTTCCCCAAAATTGCGCTTGTGGAGGTCGGCGCTTGTGCAGGGGAGCAGAGGAGAGATTTGTACAAGTTCTTTCCCCCCCTGCCCCTCCGCACCTCTGCCCAAGAGCTTGCCACCACGCAAAGTTTGTGTGGCGAAGCACTAGTACACCAAAGCGCTCGCAATTCGCCAACAGTAAAAGAGCTAGTGGGAGCGCCAATTAACCTTTTGGGCCGAACCCAAAAGATATCTTTTTAGTGATTCTCGTTCTGAGAGGCTCCGCCAACGAGTAAGATCGGCAGGAATAGGTAGATTGAAGCAGGGAAGATATAGAAATGGGATATTTAAGAAATACGTCGAATTGAGATTGTTACGCTCGAAATTGTGCATTAAGAGCGAAATTATTAACCAGAAGGAATTTTATCTATGAATCACATCACCACGACAGACCTACTGGAACACCTCAAATGGCGCTATGCCACCAAGCAATTTGATCCATCCAAAACAATTTCTCCAGAAATCTGGACAGCTTTAGAAGATGCCTTGGTGTTGTCACCCTCTTCCTATGGGCTTCAACCTTGGAAATTTCTGGTTGTCACCAGCCCGGAACTCAAAGAACAGCTCAAGCCCTTCTCTTGGAATCAATCACAAGTTACTGATTGTTCTCACTATGTTGTGTTTACGATCAAAAAGAATCTCACTGCGGAGCATGTCGATCATTTCATCGCCCGCACTGCCGAGCTTCGTGGAGGGACTGTAGATGCAATGGCAGGCTATCGGAACCTGATGGTCAGTGACGTGGTTGATGGCGCACGCAGTTTTAATGTGAATGACTGGTCAACGCGCCAAGTTTACATTGCACTGGGTAACTTTATGACCAGTGCCGCGTTACTCGGTGTTGACACCTGCCCAATGGAAGGAATTGAACCTGTCAAATACGATAATTTGTTGGGGCTGACTGCCAAAGGCTTTACGACAGTCGTAGCTTGTGCGGCTGGCTATCGCTCTGAAGAAGACAAGTATGCTTCACTGGCAAAAGTAAGGTTCCTCAAGTCAGAAGTCTTAGAAACCTTATAGAACCCATTTAATATCTTTCTTCATCTGAAGTGTCGGGGCTTGTTGGGTGTAAGCCTTGGGTGAAGTAGGGGGAAGCAGACATAGATCAAATTTCTTTCTAGTGCAGAGTATATGCTCTACTCTGTACCATCTAAACAGAAATTACACGATTGTTGGCTCAACGCCAGATCAATATATATAGTCACTAATTACACGTAATGGCTCTAACGTTAACTGTTGCCATCATCAACTTTATAATTTTTCACTACACGGGGAGAAAGTAGCGAAGCTGCTATGAGCCGCCATGCAACGCCTGAAAACGCTACCCAGAGAGAGTTTCATCAAAATTTTTCAACTTGTACAAGGGAAATGA
>JANNOF010000333.1:0-10680 GCA_031398925.1 Gloeobacteraceae cyanobacterium SOY_34_metabat_371
AAAGCACTTGTTGAGGCCTGGCGGTTGCATCGCAATAGCGAGCGCGGGCTAGTTCGGCATGCTGCCTACGTCGTCGAAGCCTTGGCGTTGCTTTGGTATCTGCGTCGCGAGAATACCCGCCATGTGCATGTCCATTTCGGCGCCAACGCCGCAGCTATTGCGCTACTGATGCGCGTCATGGGCGGGCCTACGTTCAGCATGACGATCCATGGACCCCTCGAGTTCGACGCTCCCATTGGCTTCAGTCTCGGCAGAAAAATGCGCGCAGCCGTATTCATCGCCGCGATCTCGAGTTACTGCGCCGCTCAGCTCAAGCGTTGGGTCGACTACTCCGAGTGGGACAAGATCCACATCGTCGGCTGCACGGTCGACGACGCCTGGCTCGACGCCGCGCGACCGATCGAAGAATCCTCCGAGTCGATCGTCACTGTCGGCAGGCTCTCGGCGCAAAAAGGTCAGTTGCTGCTCGTCGATGCTTACTCAGACGCTGTGGCGCAAGGGTTGCGCTCGCGCCTCGTGGTCATCGGCGACGGGGAGTTGCGTGAGCCGATCGAGCGGCGGATCGTCGAGTGGGTTCCTTCTTCCATCGCCGACATTACTGCGCTGGTTTCCGATTGAATATTCAGCACGATTTGTTCGATCTCACGGGTAGCTTTGGCCGCTCGGTCAGCTAACTGGCGGACTTCATCGGCAACAATGGCAAAACCCCGTCCTGCTTCTCCGGCCCGGACGGCTTCAATACTGGAGTTAAGCGCCAAGAGATTGGTTCTTGAAGACAACTGGTTGATCAAAGCCACGATCTTCGAGATCTCCTGGGTGGATTCGGCCAGACGTTTAACTTTTTTGCCAGTTTCCGATACGGTTTCACGGATGCTCAAGATCCCGGCCAAGGTCCGGTCTACCGCATCGCCACCCCTAGTTGCGGTTTGTGATGCTTGACGGGCGACGCTTTCAGCTTTGCGCGCATTGGTTGCCACTTGGAGGATGGAGGCGGTCATACGTTGGACGGCTTCGCCACTGACCGATACGTCCCGTGCTTGACGCAGGGCGTCTTCCGAGAGGGACCGAGCAAAGGCTTCGTTATTAAGCGCAGCGGTATTTACCTTAGTTGCGGAGTCTTTTACTTTTTGTACCAGTTGGCGCAGGTTTTGAATGGTCAGGTTGAAGGAATCCGCCACCGCCCCCATGATGTCGGCGGTGACTTCGGCCTGAACCGTTAAGTCTCCCCGGGCGGCCCCCTCTACTTCGTCGAGGAGCTTGATCACCTGACGTTGGAGGTCTTCTTTTTCTTGGCGTTGTTTAACCGTTTCTTGGTCACGATTATCGAGGAATCCCTTGAGCTGATCGACCACCTTTTGGGTCGGCTCCACCAAACGTCCACTGAGGGCAAAGGCCAAGATTCCAGCCAAGACTAAGGAACCAACTTCAACACCTATAAAAAGTACAGGGTTCTCCTTATCTAAAAAGTACCCGACCATACTTCCTGCGGCGGGAATCAAGAGTAGGGGCAACACTAGGGGAATAAACTGCTGCTTGACCTGCTGTACGGCTTGATTCAGGTCATCCATGTTTAACCCACCCCCACTGGCTTCAAGGCCAGAGGCGGTAGGCATCGTACTAAAAGAGTCATTAGCTACCCCGGCACTGACAAAAGACCCCCCCCGGCTATTGCCCAACGGGGTAAAGCTTTCGCCCATTGAACTGCGGGGTGGTTCAAAATCCAGGGGTTCTAAGGGAAGAGGATTTTCGCGGTATTCCACCTCTGCCGCTCGGGGAGCCACATCTTGAAAGCTATAGGTCTCGAGATCTAAGCGCTGAAGAGCTTTTTGCGCTGTCTGGAGGACTTCAGGATCATTGGTGAGATTAAGGACTTGTTCATATTGCTCACGGGCACTTTCGGCTTCACCGATCTGCTGTTGGGCGGAGGCTAACCACAACCGGAGGTTGGGGTCGTCAGGTCTACCTTCGACCAAACGTTTAAAAAGCTGAGCAGCTTCATCGTATTGCTCCTGGGCAAACGCTTCAACAGCTCTTTGATAGTCGGTTGCGGAAACCATGGGGTACCTCTATACACACCACATTATTTATGCCAATCACTCATGCCAAAGACGAGACTGTACCAGGGCTTCGGGGTCTAATAATAAAACTGAAGAGCGGTCTTCAGGCATATAGGACCCACGCACATAGGGCTTTAATCGTTCAAAGGGCAATGTACCTGCCCCTTGAATTTGTTGGGTATCCAACCAAGTCATCCCACGGATCTTAGGAACGGCTAAACCAATAGAAGTATCCTCATCAGGGACAACAATAACTGCATATTGCCCTGTGGAAGGATTGAGATAGGTTTCTCGAAACATTAATACCAAATCCAGAATCCAAAGGATCTCCCCCCGCAAGTTAAAGGTGCCCATCAACAAGGGATTGACATTAGGCATGGTAGTTACGTTTTCACGGGCTAGCTCTACCACCTCCAGCACCCCCATAGCCGGAAAAGCCAGTTGTTGGGGGGTGTCTAGGTCAAACTTCAGGTACAGATCCCCCTTTGGCGTTTGGAGGGTGCTGTCATTGGTAGGCGTTAATTGCAGTAGATCCATGGTCTATACCTCTACACTCTAAGAAACTGGCGTACCGTGCCAATAAATTCCTGGGGCACAAAAGGCTTAGAGATGTAGGCATCTGCCCCTTGCTTGATCCCCCAGTAGCGGTCAAATTCCTCAGCCTTAGAAGTACACATGATCACGGGCACTTTTTGGGTTGCTGGATTCGACTTAATCCGGCGACAAACCTCATACCCATTCATGCGGGGCATGATGATGTCGAGTACTACCAAGTCCGGGTTTAGCTTTTGAATCTGGTCGAGGGCTTCAACGCCATCTTGAGCGGAGACGACTTCAATGCCGCTTTCACGCAACAGAGAAGAGATCATCTCCCGTTGACTTAGATTATCTTCCACTACCAAAACCGTACTCATCAGTTTCCAACCTCATGCAATGATGACCGAGCTTCTGTACCAAAATACTTGTCTACAATACCAAGGAGTTCTTGTTCCCCAAAAGGTTTGGTGAGATACTCCGTAGCCCCTGCGACCCGGGCGCGCACCCGGTCTACATAACCATCTTTCCCTGTGAGCATGATGATGGGCGTATTGGCAAAAGCAGTAGATTGTCGGATCATCCGACAGAGTTCATAGCCATCAAGCCGGGGCATCGCAATGTCTAAGAGGATCAAATCAGGGCGATTTTTAAAGACATCGGTCAGGGCTTCTGTGGGATTACCAATAGTCAGGACTTCATACCCCCAGTTTTGTAAAAACTCCTCAACACTTTTTTGGATCACGGTACTGTCATCAATACAGAGTACCTTACGGGTCTTAACTCCATGGTTTTTTGTGCGCCGGGGCGCAAGGGTAGGCACGGGCTCAATGGCAATGATCCCTTCTTGGACATAGGGGTCGATGGCCCGGGCCACGGTGAGTACATCCCGGCCCAAAAGACGGGCTAAACGTTGGAGGTTGTGTTCTCCATTAACCCAAGTTGCTAAGCGGTCGTAGGCTTGGGGGGGGAGCCGTTTACGCAAGCTTTCATGGGATTGAATCAGGGGTTTATCGAGGGGAGAAGTAATCCGTGGAGCCAGTTTAGCCCATTCTTCCCGCCGAGCACTGATCAAACGCACTAAAGGGGTGATCTCTAACTCGACTAAAGCGGGCTGCAAAGGTTCGGCATTCTCGATATAAAAGGACCCTTGGTCGTACCCTAAAAGATCAAAAAGTACTTCTTCAATCATCACCCGCACGGTTTGGGCTGCCTGGGCCACAGGAATTCGTTGTTGACTGACGAGGGTACACAACAAGTCATAACCCGGAGCAACTTCTGTATGACTACCGCCCACCGCTTGAGTTTCTTGGAGATTTAAGCGCCGCAGATGATCTCCCAACCGGACTAGGGCATCTTTGTTATCCGTCGCGTAGAGTAAGCGGCCCTTTTGAAAGAAAATGGACCACAAACGTCCGGCACCCACATCTAAAAAGAGCTGCCCCGTACGTTTTTGCAGTTCCACCAGTTGTAAGAGGCTACTGATGTCGGTTTCTTGTAGCTTGCCTTGCATGAAGCCCCCAGTTGCATATCAAGGAGGCACAATTTAAGCGAGGAACCGTTGAGCCAACTTCGTTTGCGCAACATGATGGGTGCCAAGTTTAAATTATTTCTCGTGCCCCTAGTGTACAAAGCTTTCCCATTTTTTCGATGTTCCAAACAGTTTAAGAGTATGAATTCTTAATGAAGACGCCGTAATGTACCGCCGCAAAGCAGCATGGAGCCTAGTTTTAACGTTAAATTTAGGGCTTAAATTGGGCTAGACGCTCTACAGCTAATGCTAAACGCTGGGCCGGATGAACTAGGGCAAAGCGCACAAAACCTTCGCCATTGACGCCAAACCCTGCCCCCGGCGATAGGGCTACCCCCGTAGCTTGGACCAAGGCGGTGCAAAAGCCAATTGAGTCATTGGTCCAGGGTGCCGGTAGTTTTGCCCACAAATAGGGAGTTGCCTGGGGCGTAGGGATCTCCCAACCGATCTGCTGTAAGTAAAAGAGCATTTTATCGCGGCGCTCTTGATACACCGCAGCCCCGATATGGACACACTCCTGGGGTCCAGTTAAAGCTGCCGCCGCCCCATTAAGAATCCCCCGGTACTGGTTAAAGTCAACTACCGCTTTGATCTGGCGTAATGCTTGGATCAATTGGGCATTACCCACGGCAAACCCAATGCGGAAGCCCCCCATGTGGTAGGACTTGGACAGGGTAAAAAATTCGATGGTTACGGATTTTTCAGGGTCAGATTGGAGCATAGCAGGGGGACGATAGCCCGAAAAGGCCAGATCACAATAGGGAAAATCATGGATCAAGGCCAGATCATGCTTTTGGCAAAATTGTACTGCTTCTTGAAAAAAGCTCTGGGGCGCGATGGCGGTGGTGGGGTTATGGGGATAGCTCAGTAATAAAAACCGACTCCGCGCCAAGATCGCGGGGGGTATGGCGGCGAGATCCGGTAAATAGCCGTTTTCTGGGGCAAGGGTCAAGGGGTAGACTTCGCCCCCGGCAAGATACACCCCACCACTGTGGGAGGGATAGCCCGGATCGGGAATTAGGGCAATATCCCCCGGATCCATCAGCGCTAAGGGTAGATGGGCGGTGCCCTCTTGGGAGCCAATCAGCGGTAAAACTTCAGTTTGGGGATCAACCACTAAACCAAAACGGTGTAACATCCATTGGGCCACGGCTTGGCGGAAGTTTTGGGTAGCCCCAAAGAGTAAATAACCGTGGGTATCGCGGTCTACTAAGGCGTCTTGGATCGCTTGCAAGGCATGGGCAGGAGCAGCTAAATCCGAAGATCCTAAGGACATATCGATCACATCCAAGCCTTGGGCGCGGGCTTGGGTTTTAGCTGTGTCCATTTGAGCAAAGACGTTATGGGCTAGAGGCTGAAGCCGCCGAGAGAACCGCATAAAAAACCACCACTTAGCCCTGCTAGTATACCCGTTTTGGTAGTCCAGCTTACAAGAAACCATCCCGTTGGGCCAAGGTCAAAACATCCTTATCCCCACGCCCCGAACAGTTGATCACTAGATTTTGATCTTGGCCCAAGGTGGGCATCAATGTTTCTAGATAGGCAAAGGCATGGGCGGTTTCCAAAGCCGGGATGATCCCTTCGAGACAAGAAACGAGCTTGAGCGCCGTTAGGGCTTCCGTGTCCGTAATACTGTAATACTCGGCGCGGCCGGTGTCTTTAAGATAGGCGTGTTCCGGGCCAACCCCTGGGTAATCCAGCCCTGCACTAATCGAATGGGCTTCTTGGACTTGGCCTTCACCGTCTTGGAGGAGGTAGCTCATGGCACCGTGCAAAACGCCCCGTCGGCCCTGGGTCAAGGTAGCGGCATGACGACCCGTGGGAATTCCTTCCCCGGCGGCCTCAATACCGATCATGCGAACGGCGAGATCGGTCACAAAGGGATGAAATAATCCCAAGGCGTTAGATCCGCCCCCAATACAGGCCAAGAGTACATCGGGTAATTTGCCCCAAAGCTCCTGGGACTGGGTTTTTGTTTCTTCGCCAATGACACTTTGAAAATCGCGGACGATCATCGGATATGGATGCGGCCCAGCGACGGATCCCAGAATGTAGTGGGTGTGTTCAACATTGGTTACCCAATCGCGGATCGCCTCAGAAGTAGCATCTTTGAGGGTGCCATTACCCGCAGCAACGGGCCTGACTTCAGCCCCTAAAAGTTTCATGCGATAAACGTTGAGTTTTTGGCGCTCAATGTCTTCTGTACCCATATAGACCACGCACGTTAGGCCAAAGCGGGCACAGACCGTGGCGGTGGCAACGCCATGCTGACCGGCGCCGGTTTCGGCAATGATCCGCTTTTTACCCATGCGTTGCGCTAGGAGCGCCTGCCCCAAAGCGTTATTGATCTTGTGGGCCCCCGTGTGATTGAGGTCTTCGCGCTTGAGATAAATGCGGGCTGTCTGGTAATGGGCACTTAACCGTTCGGCAAAATAAAGCGGTGTGGGGCGTCCTACATATTCTTTTAGAAGCCCCTGAAATTGGGCCAAAAATTGGGGGTCTTCTCGGACCAAGGCGTATTGATCGATGAGATCCGCTAAGGCGTGCATTAGGGTTTCTGGGACGTATTGTCCGCCGTAGGCGCCGTAACGGCCTTTAGGATCGGGGCGGACGCCTGGGTCCATCAAGGCTTCAAGCAAATTTTCGAGACTGGCTGGTTTCATAAAACCCAATATAACGGGTTAGATCCTGCCTGTGCCCGCTGAGATAGGCAGGATTTAAAGAAACTCCTTACAATAAGGAGAATCTATTGAGCACCCCGATCATTTTTCCCATCGTAAGCAGTCACGACCAAGACGCAGTTCTAGGCTTTTTTCTGAGTTTGATCGGCCCTGCCACCTCAGTGCTTTTGCTCTATCGGTGGATGTTGGCCCAAACGGATCTGTATCAAGGCCTCGGCTGGTGGTTACTGGCTTTTTTTAGCCTTGAGTATTGGGGCTGGCTGGCCATGGCGAGTATTTGGTTGGTGGGGGTGCGTTGGCTCTTACCCCAAACGGGTTTTTGGGGACCAGCGGTGGGCATGGCTTATGGTGCGGCGCTGTTGAGTTTTATGTTTTATGTTTCGTGGCAAGGCGCCATACTTACGGTCGGGGGCGGGGTCTTGATCTTTTGTCTGCTCCTGCGCTATGTCCCTAAGATCTCACCTTTAGTGGGCCTAGTACTTTTTTTAAGTACCCTAGGTGCACTCAAAGCCGTGATCCACTAGGCCAGGCAGGATACATCCGATGGGGCAATGGCATTTTTGGATTGACCGGGGCGGGACCTTTACCGATCTAGTAGCCCAAAAACCCGATGGCAGTCTGTGTACCCATAAAATACTTTCGGCCCACGATCAAGAAGATGCGGTGATCCTGGGGATCCGGCAGGTCATGGGCTTAACCCCCAAAGCTCCGCTCCCGGTAGCCGCTATTGCGGAAATTCGCATGGGCACAACCGTCGCCACCAATGCCCTTCTAGAGCGTCAAGGGGAACCTACGGTTTTGGTGATCACCGAGGGTTTTGGAGATGCCCTACGGATCGGCTATCAACAGCGCCCGGATCTTTTTGCCCGTTCGATTCAACGCCCAAACGTGCTCTATAGCGCAGTGATCGAAGTCCCAGAGCGCATCAGTGCCCAGGGAGAAGTCCTGATCCCCGTAGATCAGCCGCGTACCCAAGCGCTACTGGCTAAACACTATGCTCAAGGGTTCCGGGCCTGTGCCATCGTCTTTATGCAGGGCTACCGCTACCCCGATCATGAATGCACCGTTGCCCAAATTGCCCGTGAGCTTGGGTTTACCCAAGTCTCGGTTTCCCACGAAGTCGCTCCGGTGATGAAACTGGTGAGCCGGGGGGAAACAACCGTGTTAGATAGCTATCTTTCTCCGGTACTCAATCGTTATTTGACGGGCCTACAACAGCATCTAGGATCGATTCCTTTATTGATGATGCAATCCAATGGCGTCTTAACCCCAGCGCCCTATTTCCAAGGAAAAGATAGTCTTCTTTCTGGCCCTGCTGGAGGCATGATCGCGGTAATTTCGATTAGTCAAAAGGCTGGTTTTGACCGGGTTTTAGGCTTTGACATGGGCGGAACTTCAACCGATGTCTGCCACTTTCGGGGGACTTTAGAACGGCTCTGGGAAAATGAAATTGCCGGGATTACGATCCGTACCCCCATGGTGCCGGTGCACACTATTGCCGCGGGGGGTGGCTCGATCTTGGCCTTTAGTGGCACCCGTCTCAGTGTCGGTCCCCAGTCGGCAGGGGCCAATCCTGGTCCTGCGTGTTACCGCCGGGGGGGACCCCTGACGATCACGGATGCCAATGTTCTTTTGGGCAAGGTCTTACCGCAATATTTTCCCACTGTCTTTGGGCCAGCCGGGGATCAGCCCCTAGATACACAAACGGTGATCACCCAGTTTCAAACCCTGACCCTAGCGATCAACCAAGCCCTGCATCAAGAGCTTAGCCCCACCCAGGTCGCCGAAGGGTTTATTCACATTGCCGTGGCGCAAATGGCCCGGGCGATTAAAAAAGTCGCCAGAGGCCAAGATCTTAGTGCCTATGTCCTCTGTGCTTTTGGGGGAGCCGGGGGCCAACATGCCTGTTTGGTCGCCCAAGCCCTAGGGGTTCAAAGGATCCTGCTCCATCCCTATGCCGGAGTGCTTTCGGCCTATGGCATGGGGTTAGCCGCCCAAGGCCAACTGTATACCCAGACCATCGAAGCCCCCTTAACCCCAGCGCTGATCCCCGCGCTCCAGCAGATTTTAGATCGGTTAAGTACTTTTTTAAAGGGAGCCATACAACAGGTTTACCCACGGGTACATCTCCGGTACCAAGGTAGCGATACTGCGCTGGTAGTAGCATTTGCTGATCATGAAGCTATGGTTGCCCAGTTTGAATTAGCCCATCGGGAGCGCTTTGGTTTTAGTAGTCCTGCGCTGGGGTACATCGTTGCCCAGGTTTCCCTAGAAGGCATTACCCAGCCCCCTATAATTGCTCCACCGCCTAGGGAGCCGACGCAGACCACAGCAACGCCCCTTAGTCATCAGCCGCTGTATACCCAAGGGATCTGGTATCAAGCACCGGTCTATCGGCGACACGATCTGGCTACGGGACAAAAGATTCCTGGGCCAGCCTTGATCCTCGAAGCTACGGGTACCATCGTCATTGAACCGGGTTGGACAGGAGTAGCTACAGCCACAGGGGATTTAATTTTAAGTTGGCTTTGTACTCCAGCAACTGAACCGCTGACATCAGACCATAGGGCTGATCCGGTGACGGTGGAATTATTTAATCATCGCTTTATGGACCTTGCCGAACACATGGGGACCGTGCTTCAAAACACTGCCAGTTCGGTCAATATCAAAGAACGCCTCGATTTTTCCTGTGCCCTTTTTGATCCCCAGGGCCAGTTAGTTGCCAACGCCCCCCATATGCCGGTCCATCTGGGCTCGATGGGCGAAAGTATCCAAGCGGTAATTCAGTGCTTTGGCGATCAAATGCAGCCCGGTGATAGTTATGTGCTCAATGATCCCTACAACGGGGGGACCCATTTGCCCGATATCACGGTGGTCACAGCCCTGATCTTGCCTACGACCCGTTTTTATGTGGCAGCACGGGGCCACCATGGGGATATTGGGGGGATCACGCCCGGTTCCATGCCGCCGTTTAGTACGACCATTACCCAAGAAGGGGTCTTGATCCCGCCTTTATTACTGGTCCGGGGGGGCATATTTCAAGAGCAGCCCCTTTTAGAACTTCTTACTTCAGGGCCCTATCCGACCCGCAATCCCAAGCAAAATCTAGCGGATCTCCACGCCCAAGTCGCCGCCACGACCCAAGGAATCGCTAAACTCCAAGCCTTGATCCAGGAATTTTCTCTGGGGCAGGTCTTGGCCTATATGGGCCATGTGCAGGATCAATGTGCCCAGGAAGTCCAGCAGTTATTAGGTCAGTTAAAAGGCGGAACCTTTCGCTACATCATGGATGCTGGAACTGCGATCCAGGTAACTCTTACGATTCAAGACCAGCGCCTCAGGATCGACTTTAGGGGTACAGCCGCCCAAGGAATGCATAATTTTCATGCGCCGACTGGGGTAGTCAAAGCAGCGGTTTTATACGTCCTCAGAACCCTAGTCGACCGGGATGTACCCTTAAATGCTGGCTTTCTGCGCTCGGTGGATCTGGTGATCCCCACCGGGTCTTTGTTAGCCCCGTGTTATCCCAACGCCGTTGTGGCAGGTAACGTCGAAACCTCCCAGTACATTACCGATGCGCTCTATGGAGCCTTGGGGATCATGGCAGCAGCCCAAGGCACGATGAATAACCTGACCTTTGGCAATGCCCAGTATCAATATTACGAAACGATCTGCGGCGGTTCTGGGGCTGGGCCGGGCTTTTGTGGCACGGATGCGGTGCAGACCCACATGACCAATTCGCGCCTCACGGACCCAGAGGTCTTAGAATGGCGCTTCCCGGTGCGTCTTGAAGAATTTCGGATCCGTCTAGACAGTGGCGGTAGGGGGCAGTGGCAGGGGGGAAGGTGCGGTTGAACAAGTTCACGATGAGAGCGCC
>JANNOF010000339.1:0-4858 GCA_031398925.1 Gloeobacteraceae cyanobacterium SOY_34_metabat_371
GCCTTACGATCACAGCTCAGTGTCGCGGCCCTAGTAACTTTTGAGACGGCTGCGCGCTATCAGATGTACCACGCCCTAGCTTTACTTTTTTGTGCTGCACAGTATGCGCTAGATCCACCTACTCTAGCTTCACCTAATGTATGGCTAGCGCGCGCGGGATGGGCTTTTATTGGGGGTAGCGTGATCTTCTGTGGCAGTCTCTATGCCCTGAGTTTGGGTGGCCCCCGCTTTTTAGGAGCCGTAGCCCCCGTGGGGGGCTTGGCCTTGATGGGGGGCTGGGGCTGTCTTGCGGTGAGTTTTTGGCACAAACCTTAGCTATAGGGCAAGGCTGGAGGAGCTGCTAGGACAGGCTTAGTCTGGATCAATTCGATCTTGTAGCCATTGGGGTCTTCGAGAAAGGCGATTACCGTTGTGCCATGCTTCATTGGCCCTGGTGCCCGAACAACTTTGCCCCCTTTTTGAATCGCTTGGGTACACGCCGCTTCAATATCCGCAACGCCAATGGCAATATGACCAAAGGCATCCCCTAGGATGTAATCCTTTTGATCCCAGTTATAGGTCAACTCGATTACCGCTTGCTCTTTTTCATCGCCATAGCCCACAAAGGCCAGGGTAAAGGCCCCGGCGGGATATTCTTTTTCGCGCAGAAGATTCATACCGAGGACATCACAGTAAAATGCCTTTGATTGTTCCAGGTCTTTGACCCGGAGCATCGTATGCAGGATCCGCATGTAGCTCCTTTTAGATTTAGCCTAGATTACCTAAAAGATCTTAGCTGTCTGTGGTGTAGTCGCAGTACATCTGATCAGCATTATTGAACCGAATCGGGGACGACAGAATCTTGAGAAAAGTCAGTAGGATCATCTTTTTGATAGTGGTGAATCGTAGCTAACGCTTCCTCACACCAAGCCACCCAATCTTCTTGATAGCGGATTGCACGGCGAATGATCAGGTGCATATAGACATCTTTGATTTCCAAAGCAGCCCGGTCTGCGACGAATTTAAGATCTAACTTACGCATTTGCAGTACTTTATCGGCGTGGAAGTGCTTGCGCCGTTCGATTTCCCGCAGGGCTGCCTGGGTCGGAACCAGATGCCCTGCTAACCCCATCACCCCCAGATCCTCCCGGATAGCGGTGGGTTCAGTGGGTTGCATCAGCCAAGTAATCAACTGTTGTCGCCCTTGTTCACTCAGGGAATAGATCTTTTTATCCAGTCGACCGGGCTGGGGAATCGCCTGATAGGTAATATCGCCCTGCTGTTCGAGTTTAGCCAGTTCGCTATAGATTTGCTGCTGGCTGGCTTTCCAAAAACAGCTCCCAAAGCCCTCCTCAAATTCCTTGGCGATCTCATAGCCACTCAGGGATTCCCGCGCCAAAAATGCCAGCAGGGTATGTTTGAGCGCCATTCCTGAACCCCTTGACGATACCAATAAACCAAGCTTACACTGAATTTGTATTCATAAATTTGAATACAATAATTTGAATTCAAATAAAGGTGATCTCCATGGCAAGCTTAGGTGCGGGCAGGCGTTGGCCCTATTTGGTGGCTGTGGTTTTAGTGGGCGGTCTGTTGCTCGGAATTATGCGCTATACCCACCGGCCCGTAGATCCTCCTTTGCAGGTAACGGAGCCTAGGCTCGATCAGGTATCGGCTCTGGGGCGCTTAGAACCGCTAGGGGAAGTGATCCACGTTTTTGCACCTACCGCCCTTGATGGGGCGCGGGTCGAACAACTCTACATAAGCCACGGTCAATACCTCAAGCAAGGCGAAGTGATTGCCCAGCTTGATACCTATGCCCGTCGTCAGGCTGCGCTAGCAGAGGCCCAACAACAGGTCAGGGTTGCCCAAGCACGGTTAGCGCAGATCAAAGCTGGGGAAAAAATAGGGCAAATTGAAGCCCAAGGGCGGGTCGTGCAGCGTCTAAAAGCGGAGAAAACAACCGAAAGCGCGGCCCAAAAGGCTAACTTAGCCCGACTGACGGCGGAATTAGCCCATGCGGAACGAGAAGATCAACGGTATGAACAACTTTGGATAGAGGGGGCCATTGCTACCTCCTTGCGGGATACAAAGCGCTTGATCGTAGATACCCTACGCCAACAGATCCAAGAAGCCCAGGCAAATTTAGCCCGGATCCAGGGGACACGGGATCAACAAATTGCTGAAGCCCAGGCGACCCAAGCCCAAATCGCTGAAGTGCGTCCGGTCGATGTGATCCTTGCTCAGACTCAGGTCGCCCAAGCCCAAGCCGGGGTAGCCCGCGCCCAAGCCGACTTGGATCTAGCGTTGGTACACGCTCCCCAGGATGGGCAGGTACTAAAGATCCATAGCCGCTCTGGAGAATTGGTCGGAACCCAAGGGATCATCAGTTTGGGCCAGACCCAACAAATGGTCGCAGTAGCCGAAATCTATGAACTAGACATCAGTCGGGTGCGCGTAGGACAACGGGCCACGGTGACGAGTAAAAATCATGCCTTTCCCGATGTGCTCTTCGGACAGGTGCTGGAAGTGGGATTAGAGATCAATAAGCAAGATGTCCTCAATACCGACCCCGCCGCTCAATTTGACAGCCGGATTGTGGAAGTAAAAGTGGCCCTAGATCCCCCTTCCAGTCGTAAAGTTAGCGGTTTAACAAACTTGACCGTGCACGTCATGATCGCTGTACAGGAGCAAGGATAGACATGCCAAAGAAACCATTATTCCTGGCTTGGTTACAGTTGCGTAAAGAACATGCGCGGTTGCTGGTTGCCATCGCCGGGATCAGTTTTGCTGGGGTATTAATGTTTCTCCAGTTGGGGTTTCGAGGGGCACTCTTTAGCAGTGCAGTGGAATTTCATCAGAGTTTAAATGGTGATCTGGTGATGTTAAGTAGCCGCTATCGTTCGTTGATCTCTTTAGACCGTTTTACCGAACGAAGACTCTATCAAATCGCTGGGGTAAAAGAGGTAGCTTCCGTGAGCCCGGTCTATCTAAATTTTGTGCAATGGCGCAATCCTGATAATAAGGAAATTTGGGATATATACGCCATCGGGATCAACCCTGAAGATCAGGTCCTTCAACTAGCAGGGGTGGCAGAAAACTATCAAAAGCTCCGCGAACCCGATACAGTATTATTCAATCAGGGCTCCCGCAGTGAGTTTGGACCCATTGCGCAACACCTGCAACAAAGAACATCCATCAGCACTGAAGTAGATGAACGGAGCGTCCAAGTCCGGGGCCTGTTCCAACTCAGTCCTACCTTTGGGATCAATGCCTATCTGGTGACCAGCGATCTCAATTTCTTACGCCTGGCAGAGTTTCGACAACCTGGGTTAATTGATATCGGCGTAATTAAGCTCCGACCCGGTACGGATCTACCAGCAACCTTAGCGAAATTGAAATCTCGTTTACTCCCGGATGTTCGGATTTTAACGAAAGCTGAATATATCCAAGCCGAGATTGCTTTTTGGAATACTAGCACCCCCGTGGGCTATACCTTTGATCTGGGTGTAGTCATTGCGTTTATCGTAGGAGCAGTGATTGTTTATCAAATTTTATATAGCGATGTTACTGATCATCTGCCTGAGTACGCTACCCTCAAGGCTATGGGATTTACGGACCGTTATCTGTTGATGGTTGTTTATCAAGAGTCCTTAATTTTAGCGACTTTAGGCTTTATTCCTGGCGTACTGATCGCCCTAGGCTTATACCAGATCACCCATTTAGCTACTTTGCTACCGATGGTGATGGATCTGGGACGTATACTCTTTGTCTTGATCTTGACGGTATTCATGTGTTTATTGTCCGCCACCATTGCTATTCGCAAATTGCAGACCGTTGATCCCGCTGATATTTACTAGGAGACTATGATCATGCCCCAACCCGCACTTTCTGTGAGGCAGCTTAATCATTTTTACGGTCAGGGTACCCTGCGTAAACAGGTACTCTTTGATATCAATGTGCAGATTTATCCTGGTGAAATTGTGATCCTCACCGGCCCATCGGGATCAGGAAAAACTACGTTATTAACCCTTTTGGGTAGCTTGCGCTCAGCGCAGGAAGGGAGTCTAAAGGTTCTGGGTCATGAATTACTCCAGGCTAACCAGCAGCAAATGATCTTGATCCGGCGCAATATTGGCTATATTTTTCAGGCCCATAATCTCTTAAACTTTCTAACGGCCTATCAAAATGTCGAACTGGCTTTAGAGTTACAGAATAGTTCTACTGAAGAAGCGGATCTACGGATCAAAAAGATCTTGATAGCAGTTGGTTTAGAACAGCACATGAATGATTATCCTAGTGCCCTTTCAGGGGGCCAAAAACAGCGTGTAGCGATTGCCCGTGCCCTTGTAGGCCAACCCAAATTGATCCTAGCCGATGAACCGACGGCTGCTTTAGATAAACAATCGGGTCGGGATGTAGTTGCGCTTCTTCAGCAGTTAGCTAAAGATCAAAATTGTACGATTCTCTTGGTGACCCACGATCATCGGATCTTGGATATTGCCGACCGCATTATCTATATGGAAGATGGGCGATTGATCCCTGATCCTGGTCTTGCTGCGTTACCTGCGATCAGCGGCTAGGGCCACGCCGCCCAACAGGATCCCGCCGCCAATGACTACTTGGATCCCAGGAACCTCCGCAAAAATAAAATAGCCCATCAGACTCGCCAGTACTGGCTCAAAAAGGATCACTAAAGTAACTAAGGTTGGGGAAGTCCAGCGCATGGCCCAATTTAGCCCCGTATGCCCGATCAACTGGGGGATCAGGGCCATACCTAAAATGCACCCATAGACCATGGGCGGTTGACCTAAATAACTAGTTCCCCATAGCAGGGGGAGGGGTATCAAGACCAGAGCCGCTACCCCATAGGCCAAGG
>JANNOF010000384.1:0-4040 GCA_031398925.1 Gloeobacteraceae cyanobacterium SOY_34_metabat_371
CTAAAGCGCTTTGCGTTGTAGGGGGTGTCGGGGGTGTCGGGGGCTGCAAGCTCCCTGACGCGGAGGGGGGTGGGTTTGGGAGGGGGAACCCTAGGTTCCCACCTCCCAAGGGCTGTTACTCTACCGTATTTGTGCAAGAGGTCCAATGATCCAATTCTGAGCTTCCAACAGATTTCTGCAACAACTCAGCCCTTAGGCAACTAAAGTCCCGCCACAACTCGATCCACTGCCCGCAGTACAGCCAAAGCAATGATCTCCCGTGGCAATGGGGCGTTGGATCAGTTCTTGAACCGTCAGATCCCAGATCTTGCGCCCTTTGGTCCCCGGAGTCGCCAGATCCAGCATTTGATTAAAGTCGCAATCGTACACCTGACCCAACCAATCAATACTGATCAAATTACGGCACATCAACCCGGTAAGCGTGCTGGGATTATAGGCATTAGCCAAAAGTTGCTGGTAGCTTTCGCGCTGCTGCGTGATTTCTAAGTAGTGTAAAAAACGTCGGATCGGCATATTGGTGAGGGTAAAAAGCTGATTAAAGATAATGCCAAAATCTTGATGCAATCGGGTACGGTAGGTTGCTTCGAGCTGGGGCTGGGGCGGGGGTAAAAAAGCCCCAACCGGGTTGTAGACCAGATTCAAGACCAGACCAGAACCTGGTTGCCCGTAGCCCAAGGTATTGAGCTGTTGGAGTGCCCGGATGCTGGCTGAAAACACGCCATTGCCCCGTTGCTGATCGACATTAGCCAGACTGTAGCAGGGTAACGAGGCAATAATTTCCACATGCTGCTGGGCTAAAAATGACCCTAGATCGTCTTGATCGGGTTCAAAAAGGACGGTGAGGTTACATCGGTCCATGACCCGCATCCCCAAAGCCCGTGCCGTCTTGACCAGATAGCGAAACTGCGGGTTAAGTTCAGGTGCGCCGCCCGTTAGATCTAGGGTCTGGACAGGATTGCTTTGCAGAAAGCCGCCGATGTGCTGCGCTGTCTGTTGATCCATTACTTCGGTACGGTTTGGGCCAGCCTCTACGTGGCAGTGAGTACAGGCTAGGTTACACAGGGCCCCTAAATTTACCTGCAGCGTCTCTAACCTAAGCCGGGTTAGGGTACCAGACCGTTGTTCAAAGGGGGTCATGGAGAATTCCGTATACTCCTTCAGAGTACGCCGGGATCGGAACAATGGATTTTAGACCGCGATCAGTTCCCGGTACTCTTCGGCACTCAAGGTTTCTTCGAGTTCATCGGGATCAGCCAAGAGGATCTTGATCAGCCAACCGTTTTCGTAGGGGTCATCGGCGATACTGGCCGGGTCATTCACTACGGTATTATTTACGGCAATGATACTGCCGGAAAGGGGAGCATAGAGGTCCTCAACGGCCTTCACTGATTCTACGGAGCCGAAAATATCCCCTTTTTTGATCTCCGTGCCTTCTTCGGGCAATTGTACAAAGACAATATCACCCAACTGGTCTACCGCAAAGGCCGTGATCCCGATGGTGACTTCAGTTTCTTCGATACGGAGGTATTCGTGGCTATCTACGTATTTGAGATGTTCTGGAAAATCCATGACTGTGACATTCCTTGCTGAGGGATGTTTAACCCGCGCACTCAACATACCCGAAAATGCGAGCAGTTCCAAGGGGCAATCAAGGGAATCCTGGGGCGTATTAATTAAGAAGTTGATCCTGACACCATGGAACGTCTTAGGCGCACCGCTAGGATCAATTTTTGGATCAACCTGCGCTTCAGTTGTTCAAAATAAAAAGCGGCCCCTTCTAGCCCCCCCGCTAGGGCATAGCGGATCAACGGATCGATCAACCAGGCTTCCGTGGGGGTAATTTCGGGTTCAAGGGTGCCTAAGCGAATTTTCATCGCGATCCATTGGAGACTGGAGGGAATATGGCCCCCGTGGATCTGGCAAGAGCGGAGCAACTCTTGAAACATGGCCTCTAGATCCTCTTGAGGGCCGTAGGCCCGCACTGCTTGCCCGACTTGCAGTACCCGATACACCAATTCGCGGATTTCGCCATAGCGCTCGGGGGTAATGATCTGATCGACGATCAGGGGGTTAAACTGTCCGTGCTCGTCAATGGCATAGATCTGACCCAACACATTACAGGCCAGGTTGATCAGGGCTTTGTCAAATTCTAAACGCGTCGCTGAACTATGGGGCGCCTCTTCAAACCACCCCCCCAGCTCCTGCAAAAGAGCACCCGCCCGTCCCCGGCTGGCACTATCGCCTCCGGCTAAACGGGTCCGCCCCCTAGGTCCAGGATAGTAAACCGTCTCCCGTCCTGCTCCTTCCCGTACCCCGGTTTGGACGGTAACCCCCCGCACCAAGCGCCCCACAATGCGGGGCATCAGCTCCGGCCAAAGATCAGGTAAACGGCCAAATAAAGTTGCTTCTTCTAATTTTTCAATAAATAGTTGCCGCACCCGTTGAAAGTAGATCCCATTGGCACTCAAGACCAAAATAGGCAGGGGCAACGCTTCTAAGGCTCCTTGGGCATAAATTGTCTCCAGTAGATAAACCGTAGTACTAATAAAAGACAAAACTTGATCAGGATTAGGGCAGACCAAGATCACTTCGGGCACCCAACCCGCTTCATAACAGTGGATCAAATCCGGTTGCAAGACTCCCTGGGTAGGGATAACTTGAATTCCCTGAGCTGTTTGGATCTGTAAAGCCCCACTCGATTTGAGTGCTTGGGCACTGGCAGAACCCCTACGTTCTAAAAAATAGACCCCTTCTAACTGGGTTAGCTGTTGGGTCAAATGATAATAAAATGCCATGCCTAACGCCCCAGGAGGCAAGATCCCTACGGTTCCTAGGGCCAAGGTCACGGGCTAGGCTCCTCATGGAGGGTACTCAAGATCTGACAGGCTTGGGTAATATTGGAAACTTTCATGACGACGCGGGTTTTTTCACCGGTACGGTCTACGCTGCCATAGGCATATTCAATATTGATTTTGGCCTCGGCTAGGGCGCGGCTCATTTGGGCTAAACGGCCTAGACTATCGGCGACTTCTATCGCCAATACATCCGCCTCGATCACGTAGTAGCCCGCTTGGATCAAAAGTACTTTACCGGGGGCTGGGTCGCTCAAGACAAAGCGTAAAACGCCTTGCTCAATATTGTCGATCAGCGATAGGGCCTCAATGTTGATCCCCGCCACCGCCATCATTTGACTGATCGCAGCGAGTCGTCCGGGTTGGTTTTGCAGGGCAACGGTCAGTTGCCGTTGGATCGTGTAGTTCACAGTGCAGCGCTGGGGTTTCCCATTTACTTTAGCCTGCTGACTGGGCTTTAGCTCCGCGCCAGAATAGACCCAGGCTCAACACTGCTAAGACACCCACTACCCCCATCACCACGATCCGCTCTAGCCTTGGTCCCTCCGCCAAGGGATCAACCAGGGCCGCCAACGGAATAGCGGCGGTGATCCCGCAAAATAGCAGGGGTAAGAGCCGCTTTTGCTGGGGAAACAAAGCCAAGAGCAGCAGCCCAGCCAGCCCACCCCCCAGCCATCCGGCGGTAGCCCGCACTCCCCAAATTGCCCCTAAAGCCAGGGGCAGGACCACGGCCCAAAGTCCCATCAGAACCTGAGATCCGAGCTTGGGTTCCTCCGCTTGTTGGGCCACGATGAGCAGCAAGGTCACGGCCAATAAAAAACCGACCAATGAATAGTGGGTATACAGATCAGCTCTAGGGGGCCGCAGGGGATAGGTCTCAGCAAAAAAGCGAAACAGACCAATGGCCGTCAAAAGAGCCGCCCCCAGGGTAAACGCTGGCTCTTGATCGTCATCTTGAATCACCAGCCAAAGACTGAGCATCAGCCCTGCCAAGGCGGTTCCTAAGCCGCGTCCTTGGGCAAAAACCACTGCAAAAGTTCCGATCCAAAGGATCAATACTTGAGGCAAGGTCAACAATTGCCGTAGACCAAAAGCAAGGCTTACCGCTACGGTCATAACTAAGACCAACGGCCAGAGGGGTTGCGGGCTACCGACTACCTGGGCCACCCCCGCCCCGCCCAAGAGTCC
>JANNOF010000247.1:0-3344 GCA_031398925.1 Gloeobacteraceae cyanobacterium SOY_34_metabat_371
CTCTTGGAGTTCGGGGTAATTGGCAACAGAGCTTTACCGCCGAGCGCAATGTCTCCTATGATCTGGGCTTAGATATCATATTGAGTCCCACGGCATTAGTTCAAGCCACCTATTATCGGTCTGATACTATTGGTTTCCCAAATATCGGTGGTACGTTCCTTGGTATTCCGCCTGTTTATGCCAAGTTATCAACGGGTTGGGAATTTCTCTTTAATTGGAGCATTGATCCTCAATGGCGGATAATCGCCAGCCAAACATTTGCCGATAGTCGTCTTATTGGGTTGGAAAGTGGAGATGATTTCAGTAGCTTTGACGTTTTAGGTTATCAACTTTTCAATGTGCCTAATTATCAAACCAGTCTGCGGCTACAGTACGACATTCCAAGTCTAAATGCCGCTTTATCAACGTATTTTGTAGGGGAGCGTTCCTTATTTGGATCTTCCCAATTGCCAAGTTACAATCGTTGGGATCTAACTACCCGCGTACCGATCAGCAAAGCCTTTACACTCACAGGATCAATTTTTAATATCTTTAACACAATCTACGAACGCTATGGAGATTTGGGAAATTCTACCCCCGGCACGACGTTTAGCTTAGGGCTAGAGGCCAGTTTCTAACTTGTCCTGCTTTTCAGTAGCACATGAGATACTTGGGGTTGCACATTAAAATATCCCGGTGTAATGATCAAGAAGCCTTAAGATCAACAAACCTGCTTGGTAGCCTGCGTGCTAGAACTCCATTGCCATAGCACCTGTTCAGACGGGGTACTTTCCCCCAGTGATCTGGTTCATTTAGCCCACAAAAATGGGGTCAAAGCCCTAGCTCTGACGGATCATGATACTCTTGCGGGAGTTGCAGAGGCCCAACAGACCGCTCTGGCCCTAGGAATTGAAATTATCCCAGCCCTAGAATTAAGCACAACCCATCAAGGCTACTCCCTACATCTATTAGGGTTTTATCCCGATCCAAGCTTAATTGCCTTGGCCCTCGAAGAACGTCGCCTAGGACGGGTCCGACGGACCCAACGGATAATCGAAAAACTGGCAGCCCTAAAGATCGTAATTACGCAACCCGATGTTCCGGCGCCAGGACGGCCCCACATAGCACGGGCTTTGCTGGCTGCGGGGTATGTCAGTTCCGAGAGAGAAGCCTTTGATCGTTATTTAGGGGAAGATAAACCCGCCTACGAACCCTACGAGCGCTTGGGTGCTGCGGATGGAGTGCGTCTATTGCGCTCCTGTCGGGCAGTCCCGGTTTGGGCCCATCCCCTATTATTTCGCGGGGGGCCGACCCAGACCGTTTTAGAAGAACTGGTCCATGCAGGCTTACAGGGGATCGAAGTCTATCGCCCCGAAACACGGGCTCCTGAGCAGCAACGTCTTTTGCAATGGGCCAATCAACATCAACTAGTGATCACAGGGGGCAGTGACTATCACGGACAAATCACCAAAGAACGAGATCCCATCAAGCTCAATATGCTCAAGCTACCGTTAACGTTATTAAAACCACTCCAGGAACTAGCCCTTAAAAACTTAGGGTCTGCTCTGGAAAACGCCACAGCTTAGCCTGGGCATGGAGGGTCAAAAGACCCGTCTGGATTGCAAACGAATCTAAGCGCAATTCTAAACCCTGGAGATCAACTACTAAATGATTGAAAAAATGTTCTATCTCTTGAACTAAAACCTGAGGCTCACCCAAGATCTGGGCCTTACCTTGGGCATTGGGCTGGAGTATAAAAGAGTGCTGTATGCCCTGCCACTCAGCGGTTAGGGCCATTTCCTGTCCCGTCAAGTCCGTAACCCGGAGCTTAGTCACGGGATCGCCTGCGATTACCAGTTTTTCTAACGTATGCGTCAGTAAGCGGCTCGCTAAAAAATGATTAAAGTCGGCTTGATTCAGTTGGAGTTGGACCTTAGCGTGGGTAGGCGCGCATAGGCAGATCTGCCCCCGCCAAGCCGCCGCCAGATCTACTTGAATGCCGTCGGTACGTACAAAAATGGCACGGCAGGTTACTCCCCCAGGGCTTTGCCAACCTTGACCTACCACTTCCACTTGAGCAATGGTGCCCGTTACTAGATCCCAAATATTTTTGGTCAATACTTGGACTTCCACGCGCCCGTACTTGGCCAGACAAGCCTTGAGACCCAAGGTTGCTAGATTGCTGAGCATGGATGTAGAAAGAGAAGCCATACCTTAATTATGCGGTGGTGTTTCTAAAAGTGCCGTATCGTGACTTTCTACCTGGATGCTGGCATGTTCAATGCCGTGGGCATAGGCGATTTTTTGTGCTTCTTTGACTAACGAAAGATCCGCTTTATCTCCACCAACTACCAGATGTACCGTCATGGCGTTATGACCACTGGTTAAGGCCCATACATGGAGATCATGAACACTTTCAACATCGGGTAACTGACCTAGTTCTGCATAAATTTGAGGTATTTCAATCCCTGGGGGGACGCCCTCTAAGAGAATGTTGAGACTTTCATCCAAAATGCGCCAAGTACGGGGTAAAACCCAGAGGCTCAGCAAAACTCCTATCAAAGGATCTACCCATTGCCAACCCGTAAGCATAATGATCAAGGCAGCGGCAACAACGCCTACTGAACCCAGCAGATCACTATAGACTTCTAGGGTTACTGCCCGCATATTCAGACTAGAGACCCTATCCTTTTGTAGGATCCAAAGACTGATCCCGTTGGCCATCAACCCCGCTACCGCAACCCACAGCATCCAGCCCGATTCTAGAGGGTGTGGAGTGTAGAAGCGCTGCCAAGCTTCATAAAAAATATAAAGGGCTACCAGAAAAAGCAGTACGGCATTGAAGGTTGCAGCCAAAATTTCAAATCGATAATACCCATAGGTCCGTCGCTGATCCGCCGGGCGTTGGCTGAAATGCACAGCAGTTAAGGCCAAAACTAAGGCCACCACATCCGTAAACATATGAGCTGCATCTGAGAGCAAGGCCAAACTACCAGAAACCAGCCCACCGAATACCTCAAGCAAAAATACGCTACCTGTAACAGCTAGTACAGTGCGTAGTTGCTCCGTAGTTTTTTCGTGATGATGATGTGCGTGCACCATGACATACTGCCTCGTGCCTTTTGTCCAGCAGATCCTAGTGTACTCCACGGATCCGCTAAGGTTCGTCAGGCTCCAGACACTAGATAAGTTTTATTTATATGCTTAATCAAGAATAGTGATGTTAAAAATGTTACGCAATTATGAACACGCTTTACTATGAGAAGTGTTAATCCTTTTGGAATCCGCAATGACTGCTACTTTAGAGCGTCGCGTATCTCAGGGCCTGTGGGGCCAGTTCACCGACTGGGTGACCTCCACCAACA
>JANNOF010000034.1:0-13369 GCA_031398925.1 Gloeobacteraceae cyanobacterium SOY_34_metabat_371
CTTTTAAACAGGGGATCGCCAAGCATTATGTGGCTGCCCTAGCTACGTTAGAGACGGCCCAAGCCAACCGTGAAGACCGCCTCAAGGATTACTATGCCTTTTTTAAAACTGGGCTAGAGCAGGCCAATCAGGGTACGCTGCGCCGCGTGATCTTGACCAATAAAGACCCTGAAAAAACCGCCGGGGTGGTTAAAGCCTTGGTGCGTTTGGGCATCGAAGTGGGCCGGACCCAAGAATCCTTCCGGGCTACGGTCCAAGACTACGCAGGATCAGGGAGTGCCGCGCGCGAATTTGCACCCGGATCTTATATTGTCGATCTCCAACAGCCCCAGAAGCGCTTGGCCCAGGCGATTTTAGAATCAGACCCCCAACTTGATCCAGGTTTTATTCAACAAGAACTAGAACGCCTAAACCGCAATCTAGCGAAGGGCTCTAAAGTTCCCAAAGAAGATTACGGCTTTTATGACATTACGGCTTGGTCTTTACCCATGGCGAGCGGGATTGAAAGCTATTGGACCAGTGATACGGCCCCGGTAGCCCGGACAGCCGTTAGCCTAGATGCCCAGGGCCAACTGAATCCTGCAAGCATGAGCACCCCATTTAGTCGGGCCAATACGGCCTACCTGATCCCCGCAGGCTCCCAAGGATCACAGCGGTTAGTCATTGCCCTATTTAAAGCCGGGTTCAAGATCTCAGTGGCAACCCGCAGTATGAATGCCGAAGGTCAAACGTGGCCCCCCGGTACGTGGGTAGTCCCGGTGGCCCGTAATTCCGAAACCCTCCATAGCCAGATCCGTGACCTAGCCCTAGGAACTAAAGTCATTAGTGTGAATACAGCCTATACCGCCACTGGAGCGGCGGGCATCGGCTCAGAAACAGTCCAAGCGCTCCAAGCGCCTAAAGTCGCCGTCGTCTGGGATGAAGCCACCGATCCCACCAGCTACGGTGCCCTGTGGTATGGCTTTGAACAGGTGTATGGACTACCCTTTACTGTCCTCAGTGCCCGTGGTCTCCAGGGCAGTACACTGAAACGCTTTAATGTCCTGATCCTGCCCGCTGGATCGGGGTATGCCAAAGCCCTTAATAAAGACACCGTGGCTACGCTTAAAGACTGGATTCAAAACGGCGGGACCTTGATTACCCTAGGCGAGGCTACCACGTGGGCCGCCACCAAAGAGGTCAACTTCACCAGTATCCGTCCCGTGGGCGAGGCCGAAGAATCCAAGGACCCCCCCGTTAAACTTAAGCCCCTGTCCATACCGGGGGCGGCTTTTCGGGCCAAACTTGACCCCAATAGCTTTTTGAGCTACGGCTATGCCAACCAGATACTTATTGTCCTCAAGACGGGAGATCACTTTTGGCAACGGTCCAAAGAAGGAGCCAATGTGATCACTTTTACGGCGCCTCCCCCCCTCCGGGTCGCTGGCTTTGTCTGGCCCGACAATACCGAGCAGCTACTTAAGGGCACCGTTCATTTAGTTACCGAGCCTCTAGGGGATGGACAGGTGATCCTATTTGCCGAAGACCCGAATTTTCGCTATCTCTGGCGTACCACGGCGGAGGCATTCATGAATGGGGTATTGCTCGGACCCACCTTACGCTAGACAGTCAAAGATAGATCCAGTATGCTCAGGGCACCTTGGATGCAGTCTATGTCCAAACTCCTGTTTCTGATAGCAGTAGCGCTATTTATCCTGTCCCCCGTGGCGGCCCAAAGAACTGCCAACGAGCTTTTAAATGAAGGGGTCGGGTTAGCACAACGGGGGCGTTATTCCGATGCCATTACTAATTATCGTGAGGCCCTCAAGACAACACCCAACAATGCTGAAATTCACTACAATCTCGGCAATGCCTATTTAAAACTGGGTAACTATCCCTTCGCTGAGCAGGCCTACGGTGAAGCCCTGCGTTTAGATCCAAAACTGGCGGTGGCCTATTTCAATCGTGGGGTAGCCCATCTGCGGCAGGGTAATGTGACCGGGGCCATTCGCGATTGGGATCAATCGATCCTGCTCGATCCCCAAGACCCCCAAACCTATCTCTATCGGGGCGATGCCTACGCGAGTCTTGGGGATCAGCCCAAGGCAATGGAGGACTACTCTAGGGCTTTGGCCCTAAATCCCCATGATCCTTTAGCCCTGCGCCAACGCGGGAATATGCGTAGGGCCTTAGGAGATTCGGGGGGGGCGATTGCTGACTATACCCAGCTCATTCAGATCACACCCCAAAATGCGAGTGTTTACGGTGACCGGGCCCAAGCCCTTTTAGACCGGTCCGATAAATGGGGAGCGATTGCCGACTGGACCCTAGCCCTTAAAGTCAATCCAAGCTATGCCCAAGCTTTTTATATGCGGGGTTTGATCCACCAAGATTTAGGTAATGATACGGCAGCCCTCCAGGATTGGACCTTTGCTTTAGCCATCAATCCTGACTATGGCTTAGCCTACAGTAGCCGGGGCAATTTATATCTCAAAAGACGTGAGGAGACCAAAGCCCTGGCTGACTACAATCAATTGATCCGCATTAACGCAACGGATCCCTATGCCCTGATCAGTCGAGGATTAGCCCTCAGCCAACTAGGGGATAAAAAAGGGGCCAATGTGGATTTTCAAAATGCATCTCAACTCTATGCTAGCCGTGGCGATTCGGCCAATGCCCAACGCGCTCAAGACTTGATCAATCGTGTGAAGTGAGGTGTTGCTTCGGAACCTAACGGGTCGGAACACCCACTAGCAAACTTTTGAATAAACGCAATCCATCGGTAAAACCAAGGGCAGGATCACTGGCATTTTCTGGATGAGGCATGAGGCCCAAAACGTTGCCCTGGGCATTAGCAACCCCCGCAATATTGTGCAGTGAGCCATTGGGATTAGGATCAACATAGCGAAAGACGATTTGCCTGCGGTCTTCCAGTTCCTGGAGTAAATCGGGGTCGGCGAAATAGTTACCTTCACCGTGGGCAATGGGCAGACGAATCACTTCTCCTGGGGTGTAAAGTCTGGTCCAAGGCTGATGCGTATGTTCAACTTTGAGATCAACCCAACGACAGATAAATTTTAGTCCTTGATTGCGTACCAAGGCTCCGGGTAATAGTCCAGCTTCGGTTAAAATCTGAAAGCCATTACAGATTCCCAGGACCAAACCACCATGACGGGCATGGTCTGCAACTAAAGCCATCACGGGAGCAAAGCGGGCAATGGCACCACATCGCAGATAATCCCCGTAGCTAAAGCCTCCCGGCAGGATCAATACGTCACAACCCTGGAGATCCGTTTCCGTATGAAAAATGATCCGCGTCGGTAGACCTAAGACATGTTGGGTGATCCAAGCGGCATCACGCTCCCGGTTACTGCCAGGGAACAAAATGATCCCGACTTTCATGGTCGTCCTAGGGGTTCTTTGACCCAACGCACCAAAAGATCGCGCATAAACGACCGTGCCACGCGGGGTACCCCAAAATCAATCGGGGCCATGATCGAGGGTAGTTGCCAATCTAGACACCGTAGCGTTTCTAGCTCTGGGCCTAAACAGGTTATTTCCCCTAGACTCTGGGCACCGATGTTCAGTTCTGTTGCCGCCCGTAGGGTAGGGACCAGATCAGGATCAACATTAAGGAGATAACAAAAAACCCGGTCTAGGGCAAAAACGTCGGTGGATGCCCCCAAAATTCCTAGGGCACGGGGTTCGCCATTACTTGGCCCTAGCCCCTCATGCCCAATGATCCCGTCAATGATCGTTAGTTGTGGCGCTAGGGTGGCGCAGGTTTCTACCAACATCTTGCCAAAGCGTAGGGCATCTTTTCCCGAGTCGAGGTGCCACCAGGCTTTGAGTTTACCCGGCACACAACCGAACATATTCTTAACCCCTAGGGTCAAGGTCAGTTGCGCATGGGATTTAACCTTGGGCAGGTTAATAATCACATCCGCGCCCATGGCTTCTTTACTAAGGCGCAAATGGGCAAAGGTGGCGCCCGCCGAATCAAAGCTACCGCCGTTAAATTCTACGATTTTGACCTTGAGGTCTTCACAAATTTCTAATAGCCCATTGGCCTTTGCTACCCCCCGTGCTGTCCCAAAAGCAGGGCTATCGCCGATCATGGGGATACCCCCAGCCGCTTGGACTTCACGGATCACGGCGGCAATAAATTCTGGACGGGTAGTACATTCTTTAGTGGGTCGGGCTCCAGTGAGCAGATTTGGCTTCAATAGCACTCTTTGACCGGGTTGAACCACCGCTTGCATCCCCCCTAAAGGATTCAAGACAGCCTGAATCCCTTGGGCCAGATCCGGTTGATTGTAGCTTGTGGCGCGCAGCAGACTGACCGTAGCCATAGGATGCTCACGATAGGCTCCCCCATCTTACCCAAAAATCACCTCAAGTTCTTTACTGCTCCGAAGAACCGTTGCTATAGCAATCCTTTATGAATTGTAAAAGCCCCTGCGCCCTATAAGTGGGGGACCAAAGCCCAACAGCCTATTAGCTCCTCTCGCCCAAAGCAGACTGGGTAATCGTCGCACAATAGACCGGTGCCGCTCAAAGCCACATCCTGTCATGCAGGAAGCGGATAGTTATGGCTAGGGCACGGCAGGTCATCTCCATCGGCATGAATGGAATCTCGGGCCAGTGCCGTATCACCTGTATCGGCAAGGCCGGGATGTGAACAAAGCCCGCTAACAATTCAGGCTGTCTGGTCGCTGCAAGATGGAGTCCTAGATAGAGGATTTGGTTGCACAAATGCGTGCCACCGTTGTTGGATACGGCGGTTGGCAGACCTTCGGTATTCAACAGCTCAACGAGTTTTTCTTGATCTGGCAGAGTGGAGTAGTACCCCACCGGTCCGTCCTGGACTATTGGCTTGCCCTTTGGGAGGTTGCCCTTGCGATCGGGCTTGCGGAAATCTCTCAAGTTGACTGCCAAACGTTCAAACGTCAGTTGGTTGCGTCCTGGAGCTTGGCCCACGAACAGGCAGATCCGCGGCCTGTGGAGTTCAACAAGCTCAGCCAGACGACCGGCAAGGGCATCCGTGTCTCCGGGCAAGATCGAATAGTTGAGCGCAGATCTTAGCCCTGCGATTTCATTAGGGGGACTTTGCTGCATTGAGAGAACCACAAGTTCAGAAGCATTTAGAAACTCGTTGTTGGGCTCGTACCCAGTGACTAGTATCGACATAGCCAGTTACCTCCGGTACGGGTATTCGACTCCATCAATTCAATTAGGATATCTGCAAGATGAAAATACTCAGCGTCATGGCTAACAACGAAGACAAGTTTTCCCGCATCCCTCAGTTCTTTACTCTATAAGACTGGCAACCGTTTTGATAGTACCGCCAAAAATCCTCAGTGGTTAGGCTAACAAAACATGTGTAAAGAACGATACGAAACGGCAGAATATTTAGGCTAGCCGTATGACCCCAGATCAGGGGTATATACGGGCTTGGCGGTAATTTTTATTACGCACTATGAGATTTAGGGGGAGGAGTCTTTACATTATACGGAGGACTGCTATACATTAAAAACAATTGTTAATGGAGAAGTAGGTGCATAGTAAACAGATAAAGCGTGTTAGACGTATGATCCTTTTGGGGATGCTGGTTTTTCCCTTTTCCCGCTTTTTAAAATTACAGGTCTATGGACAGGAAACAGCTACCACTACTATTGAGTGGCGCATTCCAAGGGAACAGGTAAAAACGGTTACGGAGCAATTAACATTTACAGGAGAAATCACAGGTGATCCCGCAACGGTAGAGGATACTAAGGGTTTACCGTTGGTCTATATATTAGTTGGAGCAGTCGCCCTAGCAGAGTTAGCTAAAATCTTATTAGAAGTCTATCGAGATATAAAATATGGTGGGATCGTTATTCGTAGTGAGAACGGCAAAATTCAAATTGAAAATAAACCCGAAATCTCTAGCGGCACGATCATCATTCAGGAAAAAGATACTGTAAAAGTTATATTTCAAGAAAAAGATAAACCGCAGATCCTTGATTTAGTTAAAGCAATAGAGGTCATTAGTAAAAAATGATAGCTCCAGGATTCTCCCTGGTTTTGAGGATCTTAGTAGCACTTGTTTTTACGGCCTTCTTAATAGGTGGTGCGATTAAGTCTCAACCTAGCAATGGTGAGATTAAGATCAAAGATAAAAACGGAAAACAAGCTGTACTCTACAAAGAGAGTCATGCTTTAGTGATCTGGGCTGGAAATTATCAATCTTGGTCTAAGTTAAACAATGTAGAAGAAGAAGCCCAAAAAATCACAGAAGCCTTAAAAGATCAAGGCTTTCAGGTTACTATTGTTGGAAATCCCACAAGTGATGTGTTTAGTACTTCTATTCAAGATTTCATCGCCAACTACGGGTATAAAAAAGATAATCGGTTATTAATTTTCTATACGGGGCATGGAAATACACGCAATAATAGAGGCTATCTTGTCCCCGTGGATGCTCCTGATCCAATTGCAAATGAAACAGGTTTTTTAAAACGCGCAATCTCAATGGAGCGGGTCATGACCTGGGCACGAGAAATTGAGTCAAAACATGTCTTATTTGTATTTGATAGTTGTTTTTCAGGAACAGTCTTTAAGACAAAATCTCGCCCTAAACTCGATGATTCCTACATACGTACTATTACAAACAAACCTGTCCGTCAGTTTCTGACGGCTGGAGATGCAGGGGAAGAAGTCCCTGCTAAGAGTATATTTACGCCACTTTTTATTAGGGCAATCAAGGGCGAAGCGGATCTTTTAAAAGATGGATATGTGACGGGGAGCGAACTTGGCATTTATCTAACCCAGAAATTACGAGAGTATCCCCAAAACCGACAATCGCCCCAGTATGGAAAAATTCGCGATCCAGACCTGGATCAGGGAGATATTGTCTTTCGCGTGCCCAATACATCCTTTTCTAAATCATCCGATGATTCTTCTATAAAGATAGATAGCAAACTGATTGCGACCCTTACGGGGCATCAAGATCATGTCAATAGTGTGAATTTTAGTCCTGATGGTAAGATTTTAGCTTCGGGAAGTAGTGACAATAATATCAAGCTATGGAATATGGTAGAGGGAAAACTTATTACGACCCTCGTTGGTCATCAAGATCATGTTTTTAGCGCGAAATTTAGCTCGGACGGTAAGACCTTGGCCTCTGGGGGTGATGATAATACTATCAAGTTGTGGAATATAGCAGAGGGTAAACTCATGACTACCCTGATCGGGCACAGTGATCGCGTCAAAAATGTAAGCTTTAGTAAAGATAATCAGCTCTTGGCCTCAGGGAGTGCTGATGGGACGATCAAGTTATGGAATATGACTACAGGCAAACTGATCACTACTCTTATGGGGCATCAAGATGCCGTTAACAGTGTTAGTTTTAGCCCGGATAGTAAAATTTTGGCCTCCGGGAGTTTGGATAAAACTGTTAAGTTATGGAATGTGACCCAAGGCAAACTGATCACTACCTTAACCGGACATTTAGATGGCATCAATAGTGTCAGTTTCAGCCCCGATGGTAAGACCCTAGCCTCCGGGAGCATTGACACTACCCTTAAGCTTTGGAATATGCTGGATAATGAAGAAGTTCACACCTTCACGGGGCATAAAGCTAGAATCATCAGTATTAGCTTTAGCCCCGATGGTAAGATCTTGACCTCTGGGAGTTTGGATAAAACCATAAAATTTTGGAATGTGGCAGAGGGTAAAGAAATCCATACCATTACTGGGCACGAGGAAAGCGTATGGTGTGTGAGTTTTAGCCCGGATGGTAAGACTTTGGCCTCCGGGAGTTTAGACAAAACGATAAAACTTTGGGATCTTAAGATTATTTCACCATGAAGATTTTTATATATAGCTATGATGCATGGATTGAGGATAGTTCCAGCCTCTATGGCGAGAATAGAAGCCCGTTTTTTATATTAGACCTCTTGCATGAATTAGACCCTCAAGCCCATTGCTAGATCCGTCCGACCCCTTGCCCCCACTTTAGGACTCCCCCCAACCGCAGGGTCAAACCCGGCAAGGGGTCGCTAAAGCGCTTTGCGTTGTAGGGGGTGTCGGGGGCTGCAAGCTCCCTGACGAGGAGGGGGGCGGGTTTGGGAGGGGGAACCCTAGGTTCCCACCTCCCAAGAGGCTTTTATTCTTGGTTTACCGTATTCGTGCAAATTGGAGCCTTCACGTACCGAGAAAATAAGTCTCCCCCATGAGACCTCAAGATCTTTTACTAAACTCATCCCAAGCCTGATCGATAAAACGCTGCATTGAGCCAAGAAATTGTGCCCGGCTAAATTGTTCGCTATGGCGGCGGATCATAACTGCATCCCAGGTTTGGGCTTCACAGGCCAAGACCGCTTGTTTTAAAGAATCAATGGATTGTTCAGCAAAATGGATCCCGGTAACCCCATGCTGGACGGTCTCGGTGGCTCCGCCCCGCCCAAAACAAATGACCGGACGCCCAGAGGCTTGGACTTCAACGGGCAAGATCCCAAAATCTTCCTCCCCCGGAAAGACCAGAGCGCGGCAATGGGCAAAGAGATCTTTGAGTTGAGCGCGGGGCTGACTGGGCAAAAATTCTGTTTTAGGACCCGCTTGGGCCTTGAGTTTGGCGAGTTCTGGACCGTCTCCCACCACTAAAAGGCGTAACCCCAATTCCTTAAAAACCTGGATCGCCAGATCGCCCCGTTTGTAGGGCACCCAACGCCCAGCCAGTAAATAATAATCCTCTGTGGGTTGCGCTACGGGCTGAAAATAATCCACATCCACAGGCGGATAGATCACCGTAGCTGCGCGACCGTAATAGCGTTCGATCCGACGGGCCACATAGCGGCTATTGGCTAACATCAATTGGGGCCGTTGGGCCGCTTGATAATCCCACATGCGTAAATAGTGCAAAGCCAAGGGCATCAGGGTCTTTTTAAAAGGATTCTTGCCCCGATAATCCTGTTGATATTCCTGATTCAGATCCCACAAATAGCGCGTGGGAGTATGCAAATAGGCCAGATGCAAGGTATTGCTGCGGGTCAAAACGCCTTTGCTAAAGGCATGACAACTGGAGATCACCAGATCAAAGGCTCTGAGATCCAGACTCTCATAGGCTAAGGGCATCAAGGGTAAAGCGTATTGGACCCGGTTTTGATAATTTTTACCCCCCAAAGGCAGCTTTTGGAGAAACGAAGACCGCACCTCCCGCTCGTGCCACCGATCCGGCAAGGTTTTGGGATGGTAATAGCAGGTATACACCGGGGCCTTAGGAAATAGTTCCAAAAGGGCTTCAACGCAATTTTCTGATCCACCTTGTTGGATCAAGTACTCATGCACAATGGCGATATTCATGGATCGCGCAGCCCCAAGGCAATATGGGAGTGGCGTTCTACCCGTTCCAAGACCACCCGCGCCCGCCCTAAAACGATCTGGGGTAAACCCGCCAAACGACCCACCTCGATCCCGTAGGATTTATCGGCCCCACCGGGCTTGACCTGATGCAAAAAGAGGATCTCCTCCCCTTTTTCGAGGACGACCACTTGATAATTAGCCGCCCGACTAGCGCCTAGGGCCAGTTCATTGAGTTCATGATAATGGGTGGCAAAGATCGTCCGACAACCCAGGGGTTCCAAGAGATATTCCGCCACCGCCCAGGCAATGGCCAGCCCATCAAAGGTTGCCGTACCCCTACCGATCTCATCAAGGAGGACTAAAGAATATGGTCCGGCGTGGTGCAAAATATGGGCGGTTTCAGACATTTCGACCATAAATGTCGAAACCCCCGTCGCCAGATCATCCACGGCTCCGACACGGGTAAAGATCCGGTCCGCCAGCCCCAAACAGGCAGATTGGGCGGGGACAAAACTCCCCACTTGCGCCAAAAGCTGGATCAACCCCACTTGGCGTAAAAAACTGGATTTACCGCTCATATTGGGTCCGGTCAAGACCATCAGATCGGTTTGATCCCCTAGGGCAATGTCATTGGGGACAAAAAGGCCCTGGGCCATACTCTGCTCGATCACGGGGTGACGGCCCTGTTGGATCAAGAGCCTACGGCTATCTTCTAAGGTGGGCCGGGTGTACTGCTGGTACACCGCCACTTGGGCCAGACTGGCTAGGGTATCGAGCTGCGCCAGATCTAAAGCTAAACGGCGCAGCACTTCGGCAAAAGCCCCCACCCGTTGCCGCAGTTGAATAAAGGTCTCGTACTCGAGCTGAAACTGTTCTTTTTGACTGTTTTGAATCCGCGCCTCCCGTTCCTTAAGTTCCGGGGTAATAAACCGCTCCTGATTCACCAGGGTTTGTTTGCGAATATAGTCCGTGGGCGCAAGGTTGGCTTTGCCCCTACTGATCTCGATGTAATACCCAAAGGCCCGGTTATAGGCCACTTTCAAATTGGGAATCCCCGTGCGTTGACGCTCGGTGGTTTCTAAGTTCACTAACCATTGGCGGTCCTCTTGGGCCTGTCGGGTCAGGGTATCGAGTTCAACCACAACCCCAGGGCGGATCAGGCCCCCTTCGGTAATTAGTAATGGCGGATGCTCGACCAAGGTCTTCAGAATTTCTCGTCCCAAGGTTTCGAGATCCGGGTTGATCTGGATTTCTTGGATGTAAACCGACTGACTCCCGGTCAAGATCTGGGCTAATTTAGGAAGTTCGCCCAAAGTCCGACCGAGGGCCACCAGATCCCGTGCATTGGCGGTTTTGGCGGCGATGCGGGTGGCAAGGCGCTCTAGATCATAAATATCCCGCAGAAATTCCTGGATCTCTTCCCGCCGTTGGGCGTGATCCACCAATTCTTGAATGGCTGCTTGTCTAAGCTGGATCAGGGCTAAATCCCGCAGGGGTTGCAGCAGCCAACGGCGCAGACACCGTGCCCCCATTGCCGTGCGCGTCCGGTCAATGGCCCAAAGTAACGACCCCTGAAAACTGCCATCCCGCGAAGTCTGGGTGAGCTCTAGATTACGAACGGTTTGCGGGTCTAACACCAAATACGTACTTAACGAATAGGTCTGGAGCGGATCAAGAATCACGGGGGTACTGCGTTGGGTCTCCCGCACATAGGTGACGAGTCCCCCAGCCGCCCGCAGGGCTAGGGGCAACTGGGTACAACCAAAGCCCTCTAAGGACCGCACCCCAAAGAGCGTGCGTAGGGTTTCTTGGGCTTCTGAAAGTAAAAATTGGCGGCTAGGACGCAGGGTATAGCTAAAGTGGCGGGGTAATTCTGGGGGCAATTGGGGGTCTTGACTACCGGGGCGTAAAAGCTTGACCGGATCAGGAGCATCAGAGGGCAACAGGACCTCCGCTGGCCCCAAACGCCCTAATTCCTGGACCAATTGCTCCGTACTGATCAGTTGGGTGGTGCGAAATTCTCCCGTAGAAATATCGGCATAGGCTAAACCCCAGGCGGATCCACTGTGTACTAAGGCGGCTAGATAGTTATTTTTTTTGGCGCTCAGTAAGCCTTCTTCCAAGACCGTGCCGGGGGTGATCACGCGGGTTACTTCGCGGTGGACCAACTTTTTGCCCGGACTTGACTCTTCCATCTGGTCACAAATCGCTACCCCATAGCCCTTTTCGATCAATTGGGCACAATAGCGCTCTAGGGCATGATAAGGAACTCCAGCCATAGGCACGCGTCCCAACACTTCCCCGGCTTGACGCCCGGTTAGGACAACCCCCAGTTCCCGAGAGATCGTCTGGGCATCTTCAAAAAAAGTCTCATAAAAATCACCCATGCGGTACAGCAAAATACAGTGCTTATAGTCTGCCTTGATCGCTAAAAATTGCCGCATCATCGGAGTTGTATCCGCCAGCGATACGCCTAATTCAAGGCTAATTTGTACGTGTTCGATCAATTCGTCGTCCATAACCTGATCATGCACCATCGACAAAATATACCCCATCCTGTACCCAGCCCTAAAATTACAAACTTTTATTTGGTAGCTAAATATACAGTTTTGGGTATAATAAAAAAGTGAGCGCTTAGTCGTTCCGTCCTTCCCTTTTAAAAATTCCCCCACAGGGTATGGCTTTCAGCCTGCTCAACTACATTCTTCGGCTCTATTGAGCAAGAAGAATACTTATTCCTGCACCCTTCTTTAGGAGATCATCCATGAATGCTACGGTTCCCTTTAATACTGTGACACCGAAGGCACTTAAGCTGCGTAGTACCGTGCGTCAGCTTGTACACCGTCAGGCGCTTTCCGACAAAAACCGGATCCTGTCTACCTTAGCCCGGTCTTTGCAAAATCTTGCCCTCAACCCGGTCTAGTTGTAGACTCCATTAGCCGTTACGATCAGGGAACTGCCCTGGTTGGTTATGCGCGAGCGGATCTATACCTTACTTGAAGCCTTGGCTGTGCTCCATGCCCCCAGTGGGCAAGAGCAAGAAATGGATACTTTTTTGATTTCCCGGCTTAGTCCCCAGGTACACACTTGGCAAGACGAGGCTGGGAATATTATTGTGCACCTACCGGGCTTAGACCCTAGCCGAAAAGTCGCCCTTAGTGCCCATAAGGACGAGATCGGCATGATCGTACAAAGCGTTGCGTACGACGGACGCCTGCGTGTAGGTCGCCTAGGGGGGGCTTTTCCTTGGATCTACGGCGAAGGCATGGTTGATATTTTAGGTCAACATAAATTGATCCAAGGCGTACTGTCTTTTGGATCCCGTCATGTATCCCATCAGTCACCCCAAAAAGCCCAACAACTCGATAAACCCCTAACCTGGGACAATGCCTGGATCGAGACCCTACTCAGTCCCGAAGCCCTTGCGGATGCGGGGGTCGGACCCGGAACGCGGGTAGTAGTCGGTCGGATGCGTAAGCAGCCCGTGCGCTTAGGATCGTGTGTGGCGAGCTATGCCCTCGATAATAAAGCCGCAGTTGCCGTACTGATACTTTTAGCTGAAACCATCAAACAGCCCCAGTGGGACCTCTATTTAATTTTTTCAGCCCAAGAAGAAGTTGGTGCCCTAGGCGCTTTGTACTTTACCCACCGTCACCCTATTAACGAATTGATCGCCTTAGAAGTAACGCCCATGGCCCCAGAATATCCTTTGATCTTTAATGATCATCCCGTCTTGATCCAAGCGGATAGCTATAGCTACTATGATTTGGGCTTGACCCGTCGCCTAGAGATCGCGGCCCAAAAAGCCCAAATTCCCCTACAATCCGTTGTCCTGAGCGGCTTTGGGTCGGATGGATCTTTGACCGTCAAAAGTGGTCATGTGGCCCAGACTGCGTGTTTAGGCTTTCCAACCCTCAATACCCACGGCTACGAGATCACTTCTTTAGGGTCTTTGGCTGGGATCTTTACGGTCTTGCAGGCCTATTTAGATCCTGGAGTCTGTTAACCCAAGGTCACATCCAAAAACATCATCGTAACAAAGCCCACC
>JANNOF010000040.1:0-1798 GCA_031398925.1 Gloeobacteraceae cyanobacterium SOY_34_metabat_371
CTGCTCGGATTGAGCTCGCTCCCGGCGCTGTTGTCGCATCCGGTACTTGGCTCAAGCTGGGAGGGTTGGGTCATCGAGAGCTTGTGCGCTCGGGCGCGCGAGGCGACGCCGTGGTTCTACCGAACCGCGGCGGGTGCCGAGATCGATCTATTGCTCGAAACCGCGACCGAGCTCGTTGCCTTCGAGATAAAACGCAGCGAAGCGCCGACTCCGCGGAAAGGCTTTACGACAGCATGCGATGACTTGGGCATCGAGCGGCGCTACGTCGTGTATCCGGGAGAGCGGAGTTATCCGCTATCACGGACTATCGAAGTCGTCACGGTCGGCGACGCGTTGAGCGCGCTCGGGTAAGCGGCAAGCGCGACCGCACTAGCGGCATTCCGAGCAGGAATGCAATGACCGCCAAGACGGACAACGGTGATGCCTCGGTCGCCGCACAGCCGGCGCCTGCGATGCGATAGCGGTCGGGGATGCCGTCATTGTTGGCGTCGAGGTCGGGGTCGGCTGGGCTGTCGCCCTGGGTCTGGGCGTCGTCGCTCGGATCCAGAGGATCGAGGCCATTGGCGACCTCGAAGCCGTCGGAGGCGCCGCCGCCATCGCTGTCGGCGTCGAGCGGGTCGGTGCGATTGGCGATCTCGTCACCGTCGGAGAGGCCGTCGGCGTCGGAGTCCGGGTCGCGCGGGTCGGTGCCGAGCTCTTCTTCGGCGCGGTTCGAAATGCCGTCGCCGTCGTCGTCGTCGACCGAGCGGTCATCGCCTGACTGCAGCGGGTCGGTGCCGTTCGTCACTTCGACGCCGTCGGTGACGCCGCCGCCATCGCTGTCGGCGAGGTTCGGGTCGGTCTCGCCGTCGTCGCGCTGACCGTTGGCGTTGACGTCTTCGACACCGTCGGTGAGCCCGTCGTCGTCGCTATCGGCGTCGTTCGGGTCGGTGGCGTTGACGCCGCCGAGCTCGGCGACATCGCTCACGCCGTCGCCATCAGCGTCGCCGCTGGCGTCCCGTGGATCGGTGCCGAGCGCGACCTCTTCGCTGTCGGTCAGGCCATCACCGTCCGTGTCCTCGTTGAGCGGATCGGTGCCGAGCGCGGCCTCGCGGCCATCGTTCAAGCCGTCGTCATCGCTGTCGGGGTCTTGCGGATCGCTGCCGGCGTCGCGCTCGTCGCCGTCGCTCGCGTCGTCGTCGTCGCTATCGGCGTCGAGCGGATCCAACCCGAGCTGCAGCTCATCGCCGTCGCGCACGCCATCCTCGTCGGAGTCGGGGTTGGTCGGACGCGTTCCGAGCTCGCCTTCGGCCGAATCCGAAAGGCCATCACCATCGCTGTCGGTGAACGACGTGTCGTCCGTGTCATCGAGCGGATCGGTACCGTTCAAGACCTCGAGCCCGTCGCTGACGCCGCCGCCGTCGGTGTCGGGGACATTGGCGTCGGTCTCTCCGCTATCGCGGCGACCGTTCTTGTCGGTGTCTTCGGTGCCGTCGCTGAGCGCGTCATCGTCACTGTCGGCGTCGAACGGATCGGTGGCGTTGACGCCGAGCAGCTCGCGGGCGTCGGTCAAGCCGTCACCGTCGGCGTCGGCGTCGGCGGTCGGGTCGGTGCCTAGCATGCGCTCCTCGCGATCACTCAGGCCATCACCGTCGGTATCGGCATCGGTGGCGCTGCTCTCGCCGGCATCGCGCAGACCATTGCCATTGACGTCCTCGGCGCCGTCGTCCAGACCGTCTTGATCGCTATCGCGGTCCAGCGGATCGTAGCCCGCGTCGACCTCGACGCCGTCACCGATCCCGTCGTCATCACTGTCGGT
>JANNOF010000051.1:0-1725 GCA_031398925.1 Gloeobacteraceae cyanobacterium SOY_34_metabat_371
TGAGGGTGGCGTATTATTAAATGCTCCAATTATGGGAATTACCGAAACACCCACAAAAGCAAGAACTGCCAGCACCAAGATGATTTGAACTATCCAGCGATTGCGCGGTTGAGACACAGTTTTGTCTTTCTCCTGAACTCTAATGACATTATCATTTACACAAATCGTAAAGTTAAAAATTTCCAAAACTTTGCGGAATACTGCCAATTGCCTGTGAATTTTATAACAATTAACTATCTACACTGCTAAAGTAAGTGATGACTTTAGGAGGAGCCGTAAAAATTGTATCTATGATATGCTTCGAGATGCCTCTAAAACTAGTGTAAAGGCGCTAAATTACACATTTAGTGTGTAAACACCAAATTTAGCGCCTTTAGGATTGTGTAGTATCCTCTGGTGTGACTTTGTAGAAAGCAAATAGACTTTCATCACTCGCACAAATGCTCTTTTCATCTGCCTTTGTAAAATCCCACAATGGGATGTGTCTCCGCCGCAAGGAGTTTTTATGAATTCCGACCTGATGCCGTTGCCTGAATCCTCCAATTCTTCTGCCTCTAACCAAGGCCAAACTAACATAGAGACAGCCGCTAATGTTCATCATATAGCAGCAGTCCAGTCCTCTAAACTTGAAAATTCGCCTGTTAACCCCAGCGAGACTGACTCAAATGGGAACTTCGCCAATCGACAGCAACCGATTCCGCCTCCTAGTGAACCGATGCAGTATCGAGCGATCGGGTTAGTCCGGGGTCGCTATCATGCTAGCAGCGAACAATTTACTCAAGGCACGCTACTGACCGCAGATGGTGTAGAACTCAATGCCGTCCTATTAGGTCGGATTATGAGTCTGGTCAAAAATCACCTAGATTTAGAAAAAGAACATTTATGGGTGGTATATCCACGTACAAGACAAGAAAATGATACCTTGCACATCCAAATCGTCGGAGTTTGGGAGCCAGAAAATCTGGCTAAGAACTCAACAGATGAAGAGGAGCCAGATTTGGAGTTGCAAGAGTTACAGATACCCGATGATGGCTTATCCGAGAACTCTGAACTAAGTACAACTACCCCGATACCTTCATCAGAAGTTGCAGATGGTGGTTTTTCTGTTCGTGGTGAGGTAGTTTACCAGTCTTTTGACGCTAAGAGCTTGGTAGTTAAAATTAGGCAGGCTGCACGCAAACCAACTGACAAACCCAAGTATTTTAAGTTGAAATTGAGGGGTGTGCTGACCACCAAAGCAGTAGGGAAATTCTGGGACTTCCAAGCCAAGCGGGAAGCTGACGTTTTGGTAGTAGAAAAAGCTGAGGCGATCGCTGACTTGCCCAAAAAACGCAAACCACCATTTAAAGGTAGTCCTCGTGATGGTAGTGGTGGTGGTACTGGTGTTAGAAAACCATTCCCCAGCAAACGCAGTGGTGAAACCCCGCGTCCTATCAAGAAAACAAGCACAGGCGGCGATACCCCAGTAGTATCGAAACCTATACCAAAAACGCCTGTTCCTAAACCCATCAAGCGACCAAAACCAACTCAAGAGTAGTGCCGAGTGCCGAGTGCTGAGTAAAGAAGTGAGATTCCCTACTCAGCACTCTCAAAAATCCGTCCAACGGTCTTGGGGTAGAAAAGAACGCTCCATCGGAATTGGGGAAACTGGTTCTGTGAGGGTAAATGTACCCGCTTCAATCCACTGTTTTAACTCTAGAGCGACTTGCCTAGAAAAAAACAAAC
>JANNOF010000080.1:0-2305 GCA_031398925.1 Gloeobacteraceae cyanobacterium SOY_34_metabat_371
TGATCCACATGGGCGGACGGGTCTACGACCCCTGGCTGGGACGCTTCCTCTCCCCCGACCCCCACATCCAGGACCCCAACAACCTCCAGAGCTACAACCGCTACGCCTACGTCTGGAACAACCCGATGTCGGCCACCGACCCGAGCGGGTTCTTCCTGTTCGGCTTACTGGACATCGGTGGTGATATCTCCGACTGGGCGAAGGATAACTGGCGGACGCTGGCGGCGGTGGCGATTACGGTCTACACCGGAGGTTTGGCGGCCGGCGCCACCACCTTCTGGGGCGGCGCTGGCTACGCGGCGGCGGGGGGTTTTGCGGCTGGCTACGTCGGCAGTGGTGGCGATCTCCAGTCGGCCCTGATCGGCGCGGCCACTGCTTTCGCTTTCTACGGGGTGGGCAGTTACTTCGAGCACATCAGTGCAGGCATGCCGATCAGCTCCGACGGCAGCCAGATGATGAGCAGTGCGCTCACGGGTGGGGAGAAGTTCGCCAAGGCCGCCTTGCACGGCCTGGTCGGTGGGGTGTCTTCGGTGGCCAGCGGAGGAAAGTTCGGGGCCGGAGCCCTGAGCTCTCTGGTGCCGGAAGTGACCAGAGGCTACACGCCTCTGGGCAACGATGTCGTCTCGTCGGCCATCCTCGGCGGCACGACGTCGGTCATCGGCGGTGGGAAGTTTGGGAACGGGGCGGTGACGGCGAGCTTTGCGTTCGCGTTCAACCACATCGCACACGGCGATCCCGCCGCAGCCAAGCGAGCGCTAAAGACCGTCGCCAAGGCGCTCGTGCCGGGTCTCAGCCTCGCCGAATGCGCCATCACCGGCGCCTGCACCCCGCTACAATGGGGCGAGGCGGTACTTGATGTGACGCCGGCGGGGAAGGTGCTCAGAGTCGCAAGGGCAATAGCGCCGTCGTCGAGAGCGCTCGGCCGCGCGCTCGAGGCGGCAGGACATGCGCGACCTCCTGGCTCTGCAGCGCATCACATCGTTGCCGGTGGCGCTGAGAGGGCAGCACCAGCGCGCGCCGTTCTAGACAGATTCGGTATCGGGATCAACGATGCGGCGAACGGCGCGTTCTTGCCGTCAGGCGTCCACGCACGCATTCATACCAACGCGTACTACGAAACCGTGAATAGCGCGCTGACCCAGGCAACGACCAGACAGGAAGCGCTGCAGGTACTTGAGGCTCTTCGGCCAGGATCGCCATGAGCGCGAACGTGGAGATCTACACACCGTTGGGACTGGACGGCTACGAGCTGTGCCACCCAGTTCGCAAAGATGATTTTGAGACGATCAATGTTGCGATTGACGGAACGCCGCGGCAGTTGGGGTGGAAGCCAATTCCCGTGAAACTCGTCCGTAGCGATGAGCGGCAGGATCTCGTCGAATCAGATTCGCCGTGGCTCGGGGCGCATGCTCTGATTTTTCGGGCGCGAGTGGTGGAGTCGATGGGGAAGGTACTGCGTGAGTTTGGCGAGCTACTTTCTCTCGCATGTTCGGAAGCGGATGTTTGGATCTACAACCCAGTCAGGGTGGTCGATGCGCTTGATGAGTCTGCGTCGTCTGTCCTCCGCTTCAAAGAGGGAGGGATCATGATGATCCAGCGATATGTCTTCCGAGCAGATGTGGTCCGTGACGTTGACATCTTCAAGGTTCCAAATCTGAGAGTGAGCCCGACGTTTGTAAGTCATCGATTTGTTGATCGATGGAATGAGAGTGGCTTGAAGGGAATCGAATTCAAGAAGGTATGGACCTCGTCGACTTGAAGTCGCGAGATCGAGGCTACGCAGGAAGCCATCGGCTTAGTGTTGTGACCCAAACGGCCACAACAGCGCTGGCTCACTTGGGGTTGCTGATATCGGCGGTGAAGCCGATGCCGCGGCGCTTCGCGGGCGGCGGGTGGATGAGTGACGTAGGGTCGGGCAAACATCTTTTCGTTTGCCCACGCACGCTAACTCAATACAGACCCCTGGCTGGGACGCTTTCTCTCCCCCGACCCCCACATCCAGGACCCCAACTACCTCCAGAGCTACAACCGCTACGCCTACGTCTGGAACAACCCGATGTCGGCCACCGACCCAAGCGGGTTCTTTCTCAGCGGGCTGTTCGATGCCATCGGCGATGGGCTGGAATGGGCGAAGGATAACTGGCGGACGCTGGCGGCCGTGGCTATTGCAGTGGCAGTCCCCTACGCAGCCGGCGCCATCTGGGGAGGCGGCCTGGGCATGGCGGGTCTGACCGCGACCCAGGCGGTACTGGCCGGAGCGGTGGGAGGCTTCGCGGCGGGGATGATCAGCAGTGGGGGCGACCTA
>JANNOF010000095.1:0-23468 GCA_031398925.1 Gloeobacteraceae cyanobacterium SOY_34_metabat_371
ATCTGCGCAAAGTTGCGGATCTGCTTTTGCGCAAACTGGATGTCTTCGACCTCGCGCGCCGACAACTTCCTGACCGCCGCGTCGATCTCGGCTTGCGACAGCAACCCGCTCCCGTTCTCCGATCAATTTGAGTAGCTCAGGATGCTGCGAACTCCGAGGAATCCGTGCATCAAGTACGACAAAGACCAAGTCCACCCGCTTGAGATGTTCTTGTAGATCTTTGTAGGCACGGGCGATATGCCCTGGATACCACTGGATCGGTGCGGCCATAGTCCTCGCAGGTGCTAATTCATTATGATCATTTACTGGGTTAGTTTGTTCATAAGATCCGCTTGAGCAGAATTCATTGGTATTTTTGCTTACTAAGATCCAGAAGTACTTTTAGGGTGAATACCCTATCTGCCCTAGTTGTCTATTTAGTATATCGAAGTTTAGCACAGAGTTTAAGGGGCGAATATTTATCCAAATTGATAATGCTGTTGGAAGAGATTAATCTGACGATATATATTCATCAGTTCTGAAAAAATAATATTTAAATACACTCTTCATATTATTTCGGTTGTTGATTATTTCCATGTCAATCCAGCCATTATTGATTTGCCCAATAAAATGTGTATCAACCATAAGGTACATAGATTCAAAAGCAAACTTACAACGAAATTCAATCGAACTATCCTGAACTGCATAATGAATTTGTGGAATATTTCCCCAAGGTATTATATTCTGTTTTTTTAACGAAGACAGAATTTTTCCTATTGGTTCGGTTGATGTTAATATAAGTACTGTTCCATCTTCATTGAATTTTAAATAATGATAAGTACCTGATGGTTGTCCTAAATCAGAATCTTCTTCATCCCATATCCACTCTGTCCGGTAAATCCCGTCAAAACTAAGTAATTTTGACATTAAATCTCACTTTGCGCGAACTCTAAATTCTTTCCATTTTAAAACAAATTTACTAGAAATCTATCCTGTCTAGGCCATTCTTTCTTCAGATGAAGATCAATCTAAAACCTGCCTTCATTAACAGTTTTTTTCATAGCAATGAAATCATAATCCTTCAAGCCGAGACTTCAGGGACTAATGGACAGCAAGCTTTTGATCTTAGGGCATCCGCTTGGCAATTCTATGACACGATCCGACCGGGGCTAGGATCATTCGCCAATTTTATTGCAGGTTTTGGCGATGGCGCCAGTGGCGGGATCTCGTTCTACCTCCGAAACTGGGTAGGCCAACTGACCGAAACCCCTGATGTTATTGATCGATCTTCTGGTTTATATTCTGGTGGTGAGATCGCGGGGATCGGCTTGAGCTTTGCTCTACACGTGGGTGAGGTAGTTCAAGCAGTTAGAGGTGTACGGCAATTAGGCGCAGTTGCGACACTTGGTAAATGTTCCTTCGTCGCCGGAACTCCAGTGCTCGCTAAAGACGGTCAAAAGCCCATTGATCAACTCAAACCCGGTGATCTGGTGCTCTCGCGCAATGAGCAAACCGGAGAACAACGCTATCAACGAGTAACGGAAACCTTTGCTGATCCCAAAGATGAGATCTATGATCTGACCTTAATCGGAGCCGATGGCTCTACCGAGACTTTGGGAGTTACCGCCAATCACCCCTTCTGGAAAAAAGATCGGGGTTGGACCGAAACCGATCTACTCCAAGTTGGAGATCTTTTCCAAGGCAAAGATGGGGCATGGATCACGATCAAGGGCTTAACGATCCGGGCTGAGCGCATATACCCATTGGATGTGTCCCCCTGAATCCTTAGCGTACGGACAAAATTGCTGCTCTTGATCCCACCCCGTCATCGTTAGGGGTAGGTTCTGTGTTAGAAGGTTCTCATGGACCTTGATCCAAATTGAGGAACGTACCATGATCTTGAGCCGAATCTTACGATGAAGGCCCCGCTCTCGGTGATCGTCATGACCAAAAATGAGGAGGCCAATCTACCGGATTGTCTGGCCACCTTAGATTTTGCTGCTGAAATTTTTGTGGTCGATTCCGCGAGTACCGATCAAACCTGTGCCATTGCTGTGGCTCAGGGAGCCAAAGTGATTCAGTTCCGGTGGAATCAAAGGTGGCCCAAAAAGAAAAACTGGTGTTTGCAAAATTTACCCTTTAGCTATCCTTGGGTGCTTTTTGTGGATGCCGATGAACGTATAACCCCCCAATTGGCCCAAGAGATCCAGCAACTGCTAAGCACTCCGCCGCCCTATCAAGCCTATGTAGTCCGCTTTGATTATGTTTTCCTTGGTAAACAGCTCCGTTTTGGAGACCCAGTGTATAAGACGATCTTGTTTCAACATGAGCTAGGTCAATTTGAAAAATTAGAAGACGTAGGGATCCCTGGGACCAATGAAGTAGAAGCCCATGAACAGCTCGTTCTCGCCAATGGGACCATTGGTAAGCTCCAAGGGCGGATAATCCACCGCGATGAGCGGGCCTTGTGGTTTTATTTCAATCGTCATAACAGCTACTCCAGTTGGGATGCCTATGTCCGCCATCACCGCCTCCAGACCAATGATCAGATCCGGGCCGATCTTTTTGGATCCCAACCGGAGCGTAGACGCTTTTTGAAACAGCTTTTTTTACAGCTCCCCCTTCGTCCTCTGGTGTGGTTTGTGTATTCCTACATGTTCCGCTTGGGTTTTTTAGATGGGGGTCCAGGCTTCCACTACAACCTATGTAAAGCTCTTTACCACTACCAGATCGACCTCAAGGTCTATGAGCTTGAGCAGCGCGATCCAAAGGGATTCGATACACTGGGGAAATAAAGTTTTATTGAGTACCCTATGCGCCGTAGATGGATCTTGCCCTTGCTTGCTGCTTTACTCATCCCCAGCGCCTTGGCTATGCCTCAACCAGGGCAACGTGCCCCGGACTTTAAACTACCGAGTACCGAAGGCGAGACGCTCTCACTCCAAAATTTTAAGGGCAAGTGGCTGGTTCTTTATTTTTATCCAGAAGACTTCACCATGGGCTGCACGATCCAAGCCCGTAGGTTTCAGCAAAATCTGACTACCTTTCAAAAACTCAATACCCAGATCGTCGGGGTAAGTCAAGATGATCTCGCCACTCATAAGGGCTTTTGTACTAAAGAGGGGCTAACTTTTCCCTTGCTCTCAGATAGTCTAGGCACCGTGGGCCTTGCCTATGGTGCGCCGGGGGGAGCGCGCAATACTTACATTATTGATCCTCAGGGCATTCTACGTAGGGCTTTTGTAGGGGTTAATCCTTTGACCAGTAGTGCAGATACCCTCACCGCTCTTAAAGAACTACAGAAAAAAACAGGGTCTTAACCATGCCCCAAGGGATCCATAAACAAGACTTGCCTACCAAAATATGTTTAGTCTGTGGTCGTCCTTTTACCTGGCGTAAAAAATGGGAAGCCTGTTGGGATGAGGTGAAATATTGCTCTGATCGCTGTCGTAAGCGGCGCTAACAGCGATGCAAACGAGGCTAACGCCCTAGATCAAGCATTTGATTGATCTGTTCGCCACACCGAGTACTGGTTTGGGATAGGTCTTCTTTGCGGCTACTGGATGGAGGAGGGATCAATTCACCAAAACGTACAGTGACCGGAGTGAGTTGCGGGATAGTCTGGCCTCTAGGGAGAATTTGACCACTCCCCCAGATACTGACGGGCAAGAGGGGTACGCCTGTTTTAGCACTGATCAAGGCGGCACCGGGCTGGGGTTGGTGTATCCGCCCGTCAGGGGTGCGGGTGCCCTCCAAAAAGAGACCTACCACCCACCCTGCTTCAATGGCTTCTAGGGCTGAACGCAAGGCACTGCGGTCAGCGGTCCCCCGTTTAACCGGAAAGGCCCCATACATGCGCATGGTCGGTCCTAAAAGGGGGATATCGAAGAGTTCTTCCTTGGCCATAAAAGCCGTAGGACGACCGACACAATTGGCCACTAGCAAGGGATCGAGCACACTGGCATGACCCGATACCGCCACAAAGGGCCCCTTCGGAATCTGTTCCGTACCGTAGGCGCGGATCCGAAATAAACCGTGAAAACAGGGACTAACCACCAGCCACTTAAAAGCATGGTACAGGCCCAAATTACTACTAGCAGCGGGATAGGGCATGGGTTTTACCGCAGCGCCAACTAGAGCGTTATTTCATGACTGGGGCAAAGACTTCAACCAGTTCGTTACGCTGATAGAGTTCACGCAGAATGTCACAACCGCCAATAAATTTACCCTGGACATAAACCTGGGGAATGGTCGGCCAATTGGCGTATTCTTTGATCCCTTGGCGGAGTTCGGCGTCGGAGAGAATATCCGTGGTCGTATACTCTACCCCCAAGTAGTCCAAAATTTGAATTACAGTCCCTGAAAAACCACATTGGGGAAAGTTACGGTCTCCTTTCATAAAAACCATCACGGGATTTTCGGTGATGAGGGTTTCAATTCGTTCTTTGGTGACGGTATTCATGATCGCTGCTCCCATTGTTCCGGTGTATAAGTTTGCAGTGCTAAGGCGTGGATCTCCTGTCGCAAAAGATCCCCTAGGGCCGCGTAGACCATTTGGTGCCGCTCAACCAGGGTTTTGCCTTGAAAGGCTGGCGTAATCACAAGGGCTTGAAAGTGATCACCCCCACCTGTCAGGTCATTGACTTCGATCTTGCCATCGGTAAAGTAGGTACTCAAGAGATTTTTGATGACCGCCGGTTGCATTACTGTCTCGTGTCCACAGCTCTCATTTTCACCGAAATAATGTCAATTGCGGGAGAATCTCTAGCTTTAAGCAAAAGATCTAGATCAAATGTCCACTTAGGTAGCCGTCTGGATGACGCAAGGGCACAAGACCGATACTGCTAGGGGTACTACAATAGGCTAAATCGCGGTCTAAGCCCAAGCCCAGCAGCCGTTGACCGTGGCTTGCCTGCTTGAGCAAACCCAACAAATCCCCTTGCCACTGTTGATAAAGCGCTTGAGCCGCAATCGTCTCGTCATTGCCCGCCTGTCCTAGCTCCAAACTGACCGCTCCGGCACAAACCGTATCTTCTAAGGAATAGGCCCCTTCCCAACCGGAGCCAATGATCCAAACCGTAGCAAAATCCCGATCTTTTAAAAATATACGTACCGCGTCTAAATTGACGATGGCAGCGGTGATCAGCACCGTAGCTTTTTGGGCAACGCTTAGGGCGCGGGTGCCATTGGTGGTACTAATCAAGATCCACTGGTCTTTAATACGTTCCGGGGTGTACTCAAAGGGTGAATTACCCAGATCAAAACCAGGTACTTCTTTACCCCCGCGTTCTCCTGCTTTGAGACATGTCCCTGGGGCATACCCAAGAGCAGCTTGATTAAGGCTATCAAAATCCGCAAAGGTCCGGATCCCGCAGGCACCGTGCTTTAAGGCCGTCGCAATGGTAGTGGTAGCCCGTAGGACATCAATTACCACAGCGCAGTCTGGCTGATCCTGGATCGGCACTTGCTCAGGAGTGTAATAGGTAAAAATTTTCATGGATCTATTCTACGGGAGTGGGGGGACTGCTTAGCAGACAAAAAAGCCCCCAGAGGGGGGCTACAGACGTCTTTTTTACTTAGGCAAGAGCACCGTATCAATTACGTGGATCACACCGTTATCCGTGACAATATCCGCCTTAGAAACCGTGGCGTTATTGATCATGACGCCAGAGTGCATCATCACCGTAAGGGGTTCTTTAGCTACGGTAGTGACCATGCCATCCTTGAGATCGGTGGACAGGACTTTACCAGGGACAACGTGATAGGTGAGGATCTTCACGAGCATGGCCTTATTTTCAGGCTTAAGTAGGCTTGCCACTGTACCCGGAGGTAACTTGGCGAAAGCAGCATCAGTGGGGGCAAACACCGTAAAAGGCCCTGGACCTTTAAGCGTTTCCACTAATCCGGCAGCCTGAAGGGCTGCTGCCAGGGTCGTAAACGAGCCCGCCGCAACTGCTGTATCCACAATGTCCGCGGCTTGAGCGGGGGCGGCAACCGCACCCAAAGTAAGCATCAGACCCAGACCCATGCTGATAAATGTACGCATCACAATGCTCCAAGACATAGACATAATGATTAGACGTAGATGGGCGCTAAAAGTTCGCAGTGGGCAAACAGCCTTCAGAATCCTGCCATTTAGACCCTACAGAAAGATTAGCTCTCATACTTCTTAATGATCTGTATCATTGTGCTATAACATATAGTACGAACGCAGGTAAAGGTATCCTCATGTCTGATCGTGGTACAGGCGAACGCCCATTCGCTGACATTATCACCAGTACGCGCTACTGGCTGATCCATATTCCAGCCCTTTTGCTTTTGTTCAGCACTGGTTTTCTGTTTGTAAGCACCGGTTTGGCTTACGATGCCTTTGGTACACCGCGCCCCAGTGAGTACTACAACGAAGATGGCACCAAAAAACCTTTGATCAGTGATCGGTATCAGAGTAAAGAGCAGCTTGACAAGATTGAAAAAGGCGAAAAATAATTCACTTCCTTGGAGATTCTCATGTCTACATCTACGCCCAATCGGCCCAATCGAGTTGTACAGCCGGTATCTTACCCGATCTTTACGGTGCGTTGGCTGGCTGTCCATGCCCTAGCCGTTCCCACAGTGTTTTTCTTTGGTGCCCTTGTGGCCATGCAATTTGTACAAAAGTAGGGTGACATGAACGATAATACGCCCAAACCACCGCGCTACAGCTCAGTTCCTTCCCGCCCCCGGGTAGAACTCAACCGCACTTCACTGTTTTTAGGGTTGCTCCTAGTTTTAGTGACTGCATTGCTCTTTTCAAGCTACATTATTGGGTGATTAGAACGCAGTTGTGGAGGTTTACGATGCCTGACCGTTTGCCCTTGTGGTTGGTTGGCACCTTTGCTGTCTTAGGTGTACTTACGGTGTTAGGGGTTTTTGTCTACGGCTCCTATGTGAGCGTAGGCGCACCCGGTTAATTCTGGCTTAGATCCCGGTGCCAGGGTATTCTGATCTTGAGCCTAGGTATACCCATGAATGGTGCGCTTCCTCAACTGGGTTTTGAACCCCTAGAAGAGATCAGTTATCCCATAACGCCTCAAGATCCTGAGCCTGAGCTTTTAGAAATAGGGGCTGTGATCAATGTCCCCCCGTTTGTCTGCCGGGTAGAACAGGTCATTCCCCATCCTTGGCTGGTGCGTTATCGAGCACAGGTTATTGATGGTGCCGATCTCCAAACTATCTGGCTCTGGTTTGAGCCTCAAGAGCGTCTTGCTTGGCAAAGACGCTTTTTTAGTGCCTTGGTGCACCCTTTTTTACCCCAAGCCCTGGCTTGGCATGAAGATACGGGTGGTTGCTATGGTTTATATTCTTTTAGCGCTGGGTTGACCCTAGATCAAAAAGCGCAATCTACGCCTTGGCGTGAACTGCTGGATATTTATTTAGAACTAGTGCAGGGGTTTAAGGCGATCCACCAAGCGGGTTGGGCCATGTTAGGCCTTACCCCCCAGGATATAAATGTTGAGCCTACAATGCTCCTGCAAGAAGTGGTCTATGTCACCCCCATCGGTGAGGTGCCCCTAGATGCGATCTATACCTTGGGATACAGTGCTCCCGAGCTGTTGCGCCCCCAACCGATAACGGGCCAAGAAGATATCTATACCTTGGGCATGATCTTATACCGGTTGGTTACGGGGCAGAACCCACCCGAAGGCGGGATTGATCGACTTAATTTGCCCCCGCAGGTTCACGTTCCCGGTGTGATCCAGATTTTGGGCCGGACGCTAGGACCAGCCAACGAACGCTGTACTCTTGATGATTTATTGGCGATGGTTCAAAATCTCAAAAACCAAACTCCAGAGCCGGGGATCTATACCTACGAAGTGGCGGGAGCGACCACCCAGGGCCTGAATTTTGCCCGTTTAAGCAATCAGGATGCCTGGGGCTACCAAAGTAAGGGTGGCTCGAACCTGAACCCCAACCGTTGCTTGGTTTGTGTAGCGGACGGCATAGGGGGGATGGCTCAGGGGGAATTGGCCGCCCGTTTAGCAGTAGCTGCATTTTTAGAGGATCAATCTACGACTGATCTCGATCAATTGTCTTCGACTCTAGGGCAGATGACCCAGGCCAATGCTGCGGTATATGCAGCTATTGGGGGCAGGGGGGGCACAACGCTGACGGGGGTTGTACTGTGGGGTAACAGGCTCACCCTAGCCCACATTGGTGACAGCCGTGCCTATGTGATCCAACCCGCTAGTTGTCTAGCCCTGACAGAGGATCACTCGTTAACCCAGCACTGGGTCAAGCAGGGCATTATGGAGGCTCAAGAGGCCCAGCACCACACGGAGCGCAATCAGATCCTCAAGTTCGTTGGGGAATACGGATTATTACCCCCTGACTACATGGATACTCTCAAAGCTAAATTAGCGGTTCCCTGGCTAGAACTGACCCCTGAAACAGTGGTTTATTTTTGTACTGATGGGGTCTGGGAGCTAGTTTCTCCCGAACAGGTAGCAGTACTGTTGCAAGGGGAATCTAATCTTCAGCGCGCTGCCAACGGGATCATCGACTTAGTTTTGGCCCAAGGTGCCCCGGATAATGCCACGGTAGTTCTAGTTCGCTGCACCTGACACTCCGATACACTGGATCTCTAAGACCTGGAAGCCCAATGCCCATTAGCCTTGATCAAATTTTGACCCCAGAGATCCAGACCCCCGCCCGGTATTTAGGGCTAGAGCAGGGGGCTTTTCATAAGCCTTGGGCTGGGGCTACGGTGCGGTGGGTGTTGACCTATCCAGAGCTATATGAAGTCGGGGCTTCTAATTTAGGCCATATTATTCTCTACAACATTCTTAATAGCCAACCCCGCCAACTCTGTGACCGGGCCTATTTACCGGGGCCAGACTTCGCCCAGCGCCTCCGTGGGAGCAGTACCCCGCTTTTTGCGGTTGAGTCGCGCCGGGTCCTGCGTGAATTTGATCTGTTGGGCTTTTCCTTGGCCTACGAACTGGGGGCCACCAATGTTTTAGAAATGCTGGATCTCGCTGGAATTCCCTTGTTTAGCCGTGAACGTACCGAAGAGGACCCGCTTGTCTTTGCCGGGGGACCAACCGCAACTTCCAACCCTGAGCCTTTTGCGGATTTCTTTGATTTTTTTGCCCTCGGTGATGGCGAAGAGATCCTGCCGGAAATTGGCCTTGTCCTAGAAGAAGGCAAAGCCTTGGGCTTGACCAGAGAGCAGTTATTACTGGATCTGGCCCAGGTGCCTGGGGTCTACGTACCCCGCTTTTATGCCCCGACTACGCCCCCAACGCCTATTGCCGATGTACCTAAGCTGGTTTTGCGTCGGGTAGCCCCGCCCTTGCCCCGGTTTTCCATTGGTTTGGTGCCCCTCGTAGAAACCGTCCATGACCGCTTGGCCCTAGAGATCCGCCGGGGCTGTACGCGGGGCTGTCGTTTTTGTCAGCCTGGAATGCTGACCCGCCCGGCCCGTGATGTAGACCCCGATGAAGTGATCGAGACGATCCAACGGGGGATCCGGGAAACTGGACATAAGGAATTTTCGCTACTTTCGCTTTCTTGCTCGGATTATCTTTCCCTCAATGCCGTGGGAGCGGAGTTACAAAATAATCTTGCTGGTCAAGGGATTGCGCTGAGCCTACCTTCCCAACGGGTAGACCGCTTTACCCCAGAGCTGGCGGAGATCATTGGAGGTACCCGTCGTCCTGGCTTAACTTTTGCGCCGGAGGCGGGCACGCAACGACTCCGGGATGTGATCAATAAGGGTTTAACCAACGAAGAACTTTTGCGCGGGATCAAAAACGCCTACGCGGGCGGCTGGAATAGCGTCAAGCTCTATTTCATGATCGGCCTACCTACGGAAACCGATGCGGATGTGATCGGGATCGCTGAAACCGTGGCCTGGCTCCAAAATGAATGCCGTCAACCGGGTCGGAAACGCCTGGAATGCACCCTGACGATCTCAAACTTCACCCCTAAGCCCCATACCCCTTTTCAGTGGCATACGGTCACACAAGCCGAGCTAGAGCATAAACAAACGGTGCTACGCGAAGCGTTTCGCCGGGTCCGGGGGGTAAAGGTCAACTATACGGATATCCGGCTGTCACTTTTAGAAGATGTGGTCGGCCGCCGGGGCCGAGAATTTGCCCCCGTGATCCTCCGGGCCTGGCAATTGGGCGCTGGCATGGATGCTTGGTTTGAGGGCATTGGTCGGGTTTGGGATGCCTGGACTACGGCTCTGGCTGAATTTGGAATCCCGGTAGATGTGCACGCACCGGATCTGGATGCCCCCTTGCCCTGGGATCATCTGGATATGGGTCTGACCAAAGAATGGCTCAAACAAGATTATTTAAGTGCCCTAGCCGAACAAACCGTCCCTGATTGTTCCTTTGATTCGTGCTCTCACTGCGGGATCTGCGGCGAAGACTTTGGACACAACATCATTGTCACGCCCCCACCCGTACCGCACATGCAGCAGCGCAATTTGCCGACCGTCTCGGTACAAAAACTGCGTGTTAAATTTGGCAAACTCGGTGAACTGCGCTTTACGGGACATTTGGATGTGATGCGGGTTTTAGAACGGGCCTTGCGCCGGGCGGATCTGCCGATCACGTTTAGCGCCGGATTTCACCCCATGCCCCGGATCTCCATTGCCACCGCTTTGGCCTTGGGCATGACCAGTACGGGGGAATGGGTAGAATTTGATCTGCATCGCCTTATGGACCCCGATGAATTTTTGCAAAAACTCCAAGCCGAACTCCCCGCAAATTTGCCGCTCTATAGTGTTGCTCAAGTTGCCTTAAATAGTCCGGCTCTGGCGGTCTTGATGCAAGAGGCGATGTATAACTTGACCCTGACTACCGAACTGCCCCTCGATTGGGCAGGGGTGATTCAGCAGATTGTTCAGGCTACCGATCTCACCGTAGACCGGGTTCATAAAAAATCCCAAACGACCCGTCAGGTAGTGGCGCGTCCCTGGCTTTTGGACTTAACGCTCATGGAAGCTACGCCCCTTCAAGCGGTGATCCGGGTCCATGCCCTCTGCCAAAATGATGGTCAGATCCTCCGGCCTACTGATTTGGTCGCCTGGATCCACAAGATCAGTGGGTCCGAGGTTCATTTGGCCTTTGCCCACCGGGAAGGCGTGGTCTTACAACATCAAACAATATAAGACCCTAGAAGAAATAGATCCGCTTAGGTCTAACCCTGAGGCAAGGGGGCGGACGGATCTCGTAGATATTCACAAGAGGTCTTGCTAGGCGTGCGTGATGTGCAGGGGTTTAACCTCGTCCTAGAGACATTCAATGACTTTACTAATTTTTGCTTCCGAAATAGAAACCAAGCGCCCCACTCACTAAGGTTACAAGAGAAGTCCAAACCAGGGTAATGAGTTCTCTTTTACTCTCTGGTGTTGCTCCCCCCAGCCCTAAATACACTGCTATTCCCAATAGATTTAGTGCTAATAATCCAAGTAAAACATAGGCCAGATAGGATCGCGTTTTTTCTTGAGATGCTAGGATGTCACTCACTTGCTCAGGTTGTGTTTGCCTTGCCCCAGCAGTGCTGGTCACATCATCAACTGAGGGAATTTCTCCCTCATTGTTTTCAGAGCTAACCATTACCTAAAGACTACCTGCTTAAGGGAGTTATCCTTCGGGTCTTGGATCAAAATTCGTCTTTTAGCCTTGACTTCATTGTGCATGTAATTTTCTGTTAATAAGGCTTTCTGAATTACAGACGTAGCTGTAATTCCTTGGTCCTCAGCAAGTCGTTTTAAAATTTCTAACTGTTCTTCGGTCAAAGTGATGGTCACACGCTTAGTTTGAGCCATGATGATCTCTCTCTCGTTCGCTTATCTAGCTTAGCATCAAAAAAGCGCGATGAAAACATCAAAAAAGCACACTTGTGCACCAGTAGGGTTGGGTATTTTGCTACCTTCACCTACCTCGATACTGTTCCTGCCAAGACTGATCCAAGATCCATTGCAACAATTGGATCCCTAGGGCTTTATCGAGGTTTTGATTAAAGTCAATGCAACGGGGATGGAGAGAACAGCAGGGACAACCGGAGGCGCAGTCACATTCTGTAGCTAGAGCCAAAGCTGAAGTTAAAAATAAGCGAGGATCATCAAAAATAGCCTCACTCACCCCAGTGCCCCCTTGAGTCGTATCAAAGAGAAAAAAGCCCGCCCGCCGCAGATCGCGGTGGTTGGCGTAGGTGATCCCGTCCACATCTTGACGGGCGGCCAGAATATGGAGACTGATCACGGCTGCCAGCAAATGCTCGACCCCGTGGAGGGCGCGATAGAGACCTGTAGCGCCCCAACGACGCTCTAAATGATCCTGCAACACTTCGTTGAGATCAAACACCAGCAAGGGCGCCAAAAAGGTTAGGGGTGGGAGGGGTTCTTCAAAGATCTGCCGAAATTTCTTTCCCTGCGCTTCTCCTTGATAGCCCGTGACCCCTTGGCTAATCGTCCCAAAATAAAGCCGAAACCGGATTCCTTCCCCGGAGGTTATACTCCATACCCGTTGGCCAAGGCGTTGCTCTAGGGTCAGATCAAACGCCATGATCGGTTGGGTCACCAGATGGGTAGGGGCGGTCGGCACCACTCGTACTTCCCGTAACTCATGATCCAAGTGATCAACCCGGTAATAGACCTCTTGACCCCGCTTGAGCAAACGATAAATCGCGCCCGGATGGGTTTCGCGGTGGGCATGGAAGGCGGAAAGCTCCTCTAATAATTCTCCAGTTTCGGTCAAAATCCGATAACTTTCCCCCGTATTGCCCCGGAGGGCGATCTCTTTATGTGGTTCTTGGCTACACAAAAGTTGCCCGGAAGAATGAAGGATCAACGCCCCCGAATGTAGTAAATTTTCAAGGACAGGGACCGCTTGGGGACCAAAATGCTCCGCTACTTCCGTAATCCGCAAACGGGATTCCACGGCGGCACACAGCACGTGCCCCCCCAGGATCGTCGGAAAACCGTAGTTGAAATAAACTGCCTCCGGGGGTTTGGCAAATAAGCGTTGCGGGCTACGGGCGAAATATTCATCCAAAGGATCCCCTTGGTTGGGCAAAAAGACCACCAGCCCGGCCCCCGCGCGCCCACAGCGCCCAGCCCGTTGATAGAGGCTCATTACCGAGCCTGGGTAGCCAGCGAGCAAACAGGCATCTAGGGCAGGAATATTGATCCCCGCTTCAAGACTGGAGGTACTGACAATTAAACGAAGCTTGCCGGATTTCAAGGCTCTTTGGATCCGCTCCCGTTCTTGGGGCAAGATCCCGGCCTTAAAAAACTCCACCGGGGTCTGGGATTTATGTTGGGCTAATTCTCGGAGGATCTGGCTGGTAATGGCTTGCCCTAAACGGCGCGTATTAACAAAAATGATCCCCGTTAAACCCTGACGCAACCAAGTGAGGCCAATTTGAGCCGCCTCCGCAATCAAATAGGGTACCGACTTTAGGGTAATAAACGTCCGTTCCGCCCGTCGTGCCCCCGATTGCTCAATACTGGTAAAGTGCTGGCCCGTCAGTCGTTCGGCTAATTGCACGGGATTGCCCACAGTAGCCGAACACAGCACATACTGAGGGGTGCTGTTCCCTCCACAGGATTGCACGGCCAGGTGCAAACGGCGGAGTAGGGCCGCCAGATTGGCTCCAAAACTACCGCTATAGGAATGGGCCTCATCCAAGACAATGAGCCCCAAACGGCTCAAAAATTGCCCCAATCCCCGTCCTTGGTGGGTTAACAACAACCAGTGCAAAATATCTGGGTTGAGGTTTAAGATCCGTAGGTTAGGGTCGTTGAGGGTCCTATGGCGCTCTTGCCCCTGTACATCACGGGAAATATTGCCGGTTTTAAAGCGCTCCGCCTCAGGAAATTGAGCGATCAGGTTTTCCTGTTCTAGGTGCTGATCTAGTTGCAGTGCTTTGAGCGGATAGAGGCATAAAACCGTTTGATTGGTGGTCAAAATCCGCTCGATTACGCCGGGCAAAAAGCTCAGGGTCTTACCGGAGGCGGTGGGTGTCGTGAGGATCAGGTTTTCTTTGGCCCGGATCAGGGTTAAAGCTTGAGCTTGGTGGCTGTAGAGCTGATGGATCTCTTGGAATTGCAGGGCTTCACGCAAAATTTGGGGCAGATCCGCCGGTATCGGCACTAAGCACGCCTGTTGCTCTGGGACCCGATGTACGTGGACCACCCGGTCACTAAGGCCCTCTGTAAAGCGTTGAAAGCGCGGGTCTATGCCCTGTAACTGAGGTCCAGTCGGCGTTTTTACGGGTACAGGCTGAATCTGGCCCTTTTGAATTTGATTGCGCAGATCCGCCAGAATATGACAATTTTTACCCCGTTGGAGGATCAGGCTATCCGGTAAAACATGGACGACCGCAACGGGGCTATTCCCCACTAAAATTTCAGTGCCCGCCTGAATCCAGTCCGGTAGGGGGCTGGGGGCTTGCGGTGGGGTCCGGTTGACCTGGGCCAACTGGGTCAGGGTCTGCTTAAAATTTGGTGACTTTTGGTACCCTAAGCCCTGAGCGATCCATTGCCCCGTTTCTGCATCCAGATCGAGCTGGATCTGGCCCACCGCAACCCTCAATTTTTGGTCTATCCAAAGAATCTGGAGCGTCTGTTCCTTGTGGACTGCGTGACCTTGGGTTTGATCCCCAGCCAAGACGGCAAGCAGCGCCCGAGCCTGTTTTTTGGACAGGACAAAATCCCGTACGATTTGACCGTGAATCAGGGCCAGAATCAAACTACCGGGTTGTTGACGGGCCACAAGCCGCGGATCCCCAGAGGTACTTAGGGTACACGGGCCAAATATGGGGTCTTGGTAATCAGCGTCTAAAGGCATAGGGTATGTTTAAGCATCCGCCCAATATACCCCACCGGATCAGGCTTCAATTTTGACTGATTTGATCCGGTCCCCTTGGCGAATGGCATTGACTACGGCCATATCTTCGGTTTTACCAAAGACGGTGTGTTTGCCGTCGAGATGCGCCTGGGGTGCATGGCAGATAAAAAACTGACTGCCGCCCGTATCTTTGCCCGCATGGGCCATGGAGAGCGTCCCAGCCAGGTGCTTATGGGGATTTCCGACGGTTTCACACTTGATCTTATAGCCCGGTCCGCCGGTACCGTCGCCCCGTGGACAGCCGCCCTGGATCATAAAATTGTTGATCACACGATGAAACTTGAGGCCGTCGTAAAACCCCTGTTCGGCTAGGGTGACAAAGTTTTTCACCGTGGCGGGGGTATCTTGTTCAAATAATTCTAGGTTGATGGTCCCCTTGTCGGTTTCCATAATGGCGCGGGTCATGGTTGTTCCTCAGGTGCAAGATCTGTTTCTAGATCTTAATGTACGCCGTTGCTGGTCTCCAAGGCTGGACCGACGGGATCTTTGAGGTCAACTTTAGATAGGACCCTAGGGGATAATTCTCGACGGCGCAGTTGTCCACAGGCGGCGGATTCCGCCATGCCCCTAGTTTGACGCACCGAAGCTTGGATCCGTTGGTCTTGGAGCACTTTCAAAAAAGCCTGTACCCGTTTGGGTTCGGGGCGCTGAAAATCCGCATCATCTATCGGATTGTAGGGGATCAAATTGACATGACTCTGGAAGCCCCGGACCCGGTGGGCCAGCTCACGGGCGTGCTCCGGCTCATCATTGACCCCTTTGAGTAGGGTGTACTCAAACGTCAAGCGCCGCCGGGTACTGGCTACGTAGTTCTGACATTCGGTTAATAGATCTTCGAGGGCGTAGTGCTGGGCACTGGGGATCAGGTTATGGCGTAGGGTTTGATTGGGCGCATGGAGGGAGACCGCCAGGGTACATTGGAGCTGAAACTGCCCTAGGGCTTTGATCCGGCCCTTGACACCCACCGTTGAGAGGGTCATATTGCGCTGGGAAATACCAATATCTTGATTAAGTCGCAGGATACTCCGGTGGACATTCTCTAGATTTAAGAGCGGCTCCCCCATGCCCATAAAGACCACATGGCTGACCCGGCGCTGAAAATCCCCTTGGACCGTCAGCACTTGATCGAGGATCTCGTGGACCCGGAGGTTACGGGCAAAGCCCGATTTACCCGTCGCACAAAAACGACAGGCCATGGGACAACCCACCTGGGAAGATACACATACGGTCAGGCGCTGGGCGGTCGGGATGCCCACGGCCTCAATAGTCTCCCCGTCTCCTAGGGCCAAAAGATACTTCACCGTTCCATCGGGGCTAGCCGTCCGACTGATGCCCGTTGAGCGGCCCACCGGGATATGGGCATGTTGATCGCGCCAACGCTTAGGAAAAACCGTGATCTCTTCTAGTTCGCGCAAGTTGCGGGTATAGAGCCATTGATAAAGTTGCCGCGCGCGGTAGGCGGGTTCTCCCGCGGCTACGAGCCACGCTTCTAGTTCTTGATAGGTCTGCCCCAAAAGGGGGACGGAAGTGCTCATGATCGGTCGATGGGTACAATGTGCCATTGTGATCCTAGCAGCTCAGCCCAGGGTCTCTAGGATTCCTTGAGAAACGTTACTACCGCCGGATCATTGACCTTGAGCTTTAGGACTTGGACTTGACCGGCCCGCAGCTCAATCACCTGATCGATGGGGCCTTTGGAACTGTAGCGGGGGCAAGTGGCATTGGCGGCAGGACAGGGGGCTGCATTTTCCCTAAAGCTGACGATCTTACCCTTGCGCACAAACACCATATCCAAAGAGATCAGGCAATTACCCATCCAAAAAGCCACCGGGCGAGGCGGATCAAAGGGAAACAGCATCCCCCGTTGGGCAGGTAGGTCCCGGCGACCCATTAAGCCAATGGCCTGTTGTAGTTCTGTACGGGCTACTTCCAAAGCAATGACCTGTCCTCCCAACTTAACCGTTGCGGTTACAGGCAGAATCTGAGGAAAATTTTGAGCTTCTAGGGGGGGTATATGGACCCATAGACCTAGAAGCAAAACGAGCAAAACACAACGTTCCATAGGGAACCCTAAACCTTAGAATCAGCCTAACCGCAGGATATCAAACGGTGGTGGGTTTACGTAAGTGTGTTGGGGAGGATAAAGTCAATACGCCATAGGACCAGGAAAATTAATTAAGGCATTGATCATGCAGGTGAATTTGCTCTGCATAGGCACGTAAATCCCGATTCAAGGCATCAAGCTGCTCGTAAATGTTCAAAACCTCTTGATTTAACACGTCTTGCTTGGTTAAATCTTGGGCCTGAATCAAGGTTTTTTCTTGCAGTTGAAGTTGGCTCATGATTCCTCTGATGTGGTGAAGCGTGGACACCATGTAGAAAATCTAAATGCCACGCTGGGGGTATGTCTGTGTTATAGCTCACAAATTACCTAAACTTTTTAAGAAGTGTAACAATCTTCTGGGACAGTTAAGGCCAAAATAATGGGGATCACGGACCTGCTGTGTTTTATATGAACTTTATTATAAGTTTTAGCCAGTTAAAGTAGCACACAGTGAGGGAGTGGGTCGATGAAAAAACTCTGGTTTGCCTTGGGCGTAGCGCTCTTTTGTACCCAACCGGTTTGGGCGGGCACGCTTTGGGACCAATATTTAATCAAGCTCAAGGCCAATAAGCTCAATCCTGACCTCCAAGGCGTGCTTTTGGTCGATCAAAGCGGCGAAATTTTAGAAGGCTATCAGATCCATCGCCCCCTCCCGGCGGCCTCCGTGACCAAATTGGCTACGACCCTAGCCGCCCTAGACCGCTGGGGCGGTAACCATCGGTTTGAAACAAAATTTTATGGAACAGGACCGGTTGAAGCAGGTGTTTTACAGGGTGATCTGTATGTACAAGGTTCCGAAGACCCCCTGTTTACCTGGGACGATGGCTTTAGTCTGGGACAACGCCTTGAGCAAGCCGGGATCCAAAAAGTCCAAGGGGACTTAGTGATCACGGGACCCTTTTGGATGAATTATTCGCGCAATAGCCTAGCTAGCGCCCGGAGCCTTAGGATCGCCCTCAATCAGGGTCTATGGACTAAACAGGTATCCAATGGGTTTAAGGCTAAGTTTCAGGGGCTTCCAGCCCCTCAAGTCGTGGTCCAAGGACAGGCGAGACTGGCATCATTTTTGCCGGAGCATAGTGATCCGCTGTTGGTGTATCCCTCTTTGCCCCTCTGGAAGATCCTCAAACGGATGAATGCCTACAGTACAAATCCCTTGGCGGATATGTTGGGCGTTTCTATGGGTGGACCCTGGACCATGTACCAACGGCTGATCCAACAACATTCTTTTTCCCAGCAGGGGGTCATGCTCAAGAATGCTTCGGGTTTGGGCCGCGAAAATCGTCTTTCCCCGGAGGCTGTAGTGACGCTGCTGGGGGCTTTAGAACAGCGGGCTAGCCAAGAAGGACTCAACTTAGCCGATATTATGGCGGTCAAAGGGCCAGATCCAGGAACCTTAGCCCAACGTAAATTACCCCTCGGCGTGATGGCTAAAACAGGTACGCTCAATCAAGTTAGTTGCCTGGTTGGCATTGTTCCTACGGAAATGCGTGGCCCCTTGCGTTTTGTTTTACTCAATCAAGGCCCCGTCAAAACCCTACGCCAACTCCAAGACTGGTTTGTGCAAAAGATCCAGATCCAGTACGGTAAACCGGAGCTGAGTCCTTTTGTAAGTCAAGGCTTTAGCAATGAGGGACGCATGACGCAGACCACGGTGCCAGTACCTGTGCTGCTACCGCTTGAGCCTGATCAGGATGGATAAAGTGCGCCACAAGTTCGAGGGCAAAGGCCATAGCCGTCCCTGCTCCCCGACTGGTGATCACCGCGCCATCGATGACCACCGAATCTTCTCGATAGGCCAACACCTCAAGGGCGGCACGCACACTGGGGTAGCTGGTGGCCTGTTTGTCTTTTAAGACCCCAGCTTTGGACAAAACGATGGGCGCGGCGCAAATGGCGGCAAGGGTCTTTTTTTGGTGGGCAAATTCTAGGATCAAGTCCTGAATTCGGGCGTCCTCGTGTAATAACGGTGTACCTTTACCGCCCGGTAAAATGATCCCGTTAAAATCCTTAGCTTGAATTAGGTCTAAAGGAACATCTGCCAAAACGGCAATGCCGTGGGCCCCCACAATCGGATTTGCACTGAGTCCTGCTGTAACAACCGTGATCCCGGCGCGGCGGAGGATGTCAATAATCGTGACGGCTTCGATCTCTTCAAAATCCGTCATTAGAGGCACCAATACGTTGATCATGCACGCATCTCTAGAGATACCCTAAATCTTACTTAGGCTATTGGTAGCAGAGCAGTTGGTACACAGACCAAAGAAATTTAAAATGTGATAGGAAATGGCAAAATCATGGCGCCGGGAAAGTTGCCGTTCGAGTTCACTTACCGGGCAGGCACTCAAAGGGATCACTTTTTTGCAGGATAGACAGATCAGGTGATGTCCTCCATGGCGGCTATTGTCTTGCATTTGATAATAGGTCTGCTGATCCCCAAGGCTAATAGCTTGAATGGTCCCCCGTGCCACTAGCATTTCTAAGGCTCGATACACGGTAGCCAGTCCAACTTCGTGGGGCGTATCGCGCAATTGGGTATAGATCTGTTGCGCTGAAAGTAGTTGGTCTTTACTATCTTGCAGGACATCTAAAACCGTACGTTGACCCCGGGTCCAGCGTTGCTGATTGATCATTGCAACTCAAGTTTCATTTGTTCGAGGCGACGAGACATCATCTCAAACATTTGCTGCGGCTGGATCCCCATTTGGCTTAATTGCTCCTTGAGGTCTTTAAAAGCCATCTGAGCCATAAAGTCTTCAGAAAGTTCCATACGTTTCATAAAAACCGCATAGCGGCTGAGGAGTTCTTCCATCTGCGCGATGTACATCTCCTTACCGGCGCGATCAAATTTGCCGTACTTATTACCCAGGGTCATCAGGTCTTGATAATCCTTCATGAACCGACGGGCTTCATCCTGAACAATTGGCGATTCAAAAAAACCCATGTTCGCCCCTGCCTATATAGACTGCCTTACTCAAGTATAAAGCGCAGTTGAAAAGCGCCGTTATGGATCCACAATTTTGAATTTACGGACTTGAGCACGGATCTTAGCGCCACAACCAGAGGTTGAGCGGTCTTGGAAGCTACCTTCTTGATCCATGTTGAGGTCTTCGGGATCACTCAGGGCCTTACCGGAACGGAGGGTCTTGCCCAAATTATCAAGTACTTGCCAATCCACATAGACCATGCGTGCGGCGCGGTTGCCGGTATTTTTTACCAGTCCGGTGATGATCCCCTGGTCCTGTTGGCATTCTACGTTAGAGATCCGAAAGTTAGTTTCAACGGGAAGTTGATCAATATAGTTGGGTACCGGGGGCGGGGGAACGGGCTTAGCGGTCGCTGTTTTAGCTTTAGGAGGTGCTTTCTCTTTTTTGGGCGCCTTAGCAGGCTTAACCACTGGAGAAACAGGCTTCTGACTGCGATAGAGCAGCTCGGCTTCGGCACGGGTAAGGTAGCCTTTTTGCACCTGGGATTCCAAGGCGGCTGGCAGGGGATCGGCTTGGACCGTTGCGGTAAGTATTAAAACAAGCAAGGGGAGCACAAGTCGTTTCATGAATGCGCCTGAGGGATCTCGCCCATAGTACCTGAGGGGGATGCTACGCAACTGGCTAGGATCAAAAAGCTGCACTAAGCTAAAGCCATGATCCGCTTAACCAAGTACTCCCCACTTCTTATTTGCTTTCAGGATTGATCAGAATGGCTCGGGGTTGATCCGTAGCCATCAAGGATGCTGACAATAACTTTAGGGGACGATCCGTTTGATTTTCTCCAAAATGCACCATTCCCGCCGCTTCCACCAAAGCATCTCCTACGGTTAACTGGAGGTTTTTTCCTGCTTGCAGGGTGATTATCGTCCCATCCGCCTTAGTTACCTGCGCTTGTCCTTCTACAACTGTATAGGTGAGGGTTCCTGCTTCGACCTGCACCACCTGCATGCCCGGATGAATATGCAGCGGTAACTTGGCCTTAGGGGCAATGGTAAACCGCACCAGTTCCAGAATCTGGCCTTGATCCGAAGTCGGGTAGCCACTCGCCAAAACATCACGAGTCACAGCTTGAGTATAGGTACTGGTTGAGATAGATTCCTGAGCAGTCGCCCCTGCCCCTGCCAAAATCAGCATCGTTAAAGAGAAAAATAGAGGGAGTTTTTTGATCATGATAGAGTTCTCGTCGGTTTAGTTATAGTACCCGAGTGGGATGCTACGCAACTGGGCTAGGATCAAAAGACTGCACTGAGATAAAGCCATGATCCGCTTAACCGAGTACTCCCACGGTGGGGGCTGTGGCTGCAAAATTGCCCCTGGGGTGCTTCAGGAAATCCTTAAAGATATTCCGAAGTTGATCCCTGACCCCCGGTTACTGGTGGGAATTGAAACTAAAGACGATGCGGCGGTCTATCGGATCAATGACGAGCAAGCATTAGTGCTAACAACGGATTTTTTTATGCCCATTGTCGATGATCCCCTAGATTTTGGGCGGATCGCAGCCACCAATGCCCTATCGGATATTTATGCCATGGGAGGGACACCGATTTTAGCCCTTGCTATTTTAGGAATGCCGATTAATCTCTTGCCCGTGGAGGTAATCCGCGCCATATTGGCGGGCGGGCAACAGGTATGTAAAGATGCCGGGATCCCTTTAGCCGGAGGACATTCCATTGATACCCCTGAGCCAATCTTTGGGCTAGTAGCAGCAGGACTCATCAATCCGGCTCAGATCAAACGTAATGCTACGGGTCAGGAGGGCGATATTTTGATCCTTACTAAGCCCTTGGGTATTGGGGTTATGACCACAGCCGTTAAAAAACAGCAACTTTCCCCAGAGGGCTATCAGGAAGTGTTGGCGGTTATGACCCAGCTCAATCGTCCGGGGCGTGATTTAGCAAAGCTCAGTGGCGTCCATGCCATGACCGATGTGACCGGCTTTGGCCTACTCGGACATCTTTTAGAATTGTGCCAGGGATCAAAGCTCGGAGCCAGGATCACTTTAGATGCTGTCCCGATCATGGCGGAGGCCCGGACTTTGGCCGTTCAGGGCGTCTTTCCGGGAGCAGCGGGGCGCAATTGGGAAGGATACAAAGAACATATCCTGGCAGACCGGATCTCAGAAGGGGAACGCTTACTTTTGGCTGATCCGCAAACCAGTGGGGGATTATTAATTGCGGTTGATCCTTTAGCCGTCTCAGAGGTGATTGATCTACTCTATGAAGCAGGATTTGGAGAAGCCACGGAGATTGGTTGTCTCGTCGCAGATCAAGTCTTGATTGAAGTGGTTTAGGGCAATAAATGCTCCTAAGTCAACGTTCTATAATCAAGCTACGCCCGGAGCATGAACAAAGGAAAACCATATTCCTCCGCAGGTAGTATTCGAGATCCGTTTTCCAGGCAATACCTTTAAAGAAATGCTCAAGAAGTTGAGCTTTTACGATCAATACAACGTAGAAGAATATTATCTTTACGACCCGAATACCAATGACCCTTGGAATTGGGTGCAAGCCTCGCCCTTCTAGGGCGACTTTATCCGGCAATGTACTAGGATAATGTCATGTTCATTCGTGAAGCTAAGCTAACGTGTTCTGCGTCTATCGCCCAGTATGCGGCGTTGGATGAAGCCATCCGTACTGCCCAATGTGTGCGCAATCGCTGTATTAAGTACTGGATGGAGCATAAGGGGACTAGCAAGAACGATCTACAGTTATGTGCTGTCTTGGCTAAAGACGATGAACAGCCTTGGATACGCAAACTCAATGCTCACGCCCGTCAAGCCGCCGCCGAAAGAGCTTGGCAAGCCGTAGCCAGCTTTTATCGCCGTTGCAAGGCTGGGGAAAAGAAGAAGGGTTTTCCCAAGTTCAAGAAGCACTCCCGCACCGTGGAGTACAAGACTTCCGGATGGAAACTATCGGAGGATGGGACACAAATCACTTTCACCGATGCGTTCGAGGCTGGAACTTTTGAATTGTGGATGAATGGTGATGCCCGTCACCTGATCCAGTCACTCAAGCTCAACCGGGTGCGGGTCGTCAAACGTGCGGATGGCTACTACGCTCAATTCTGTATTGATGCCGAACGCACCGATACAGTGGAGCATACCGCCTCAGTAGTGGGCATAGATTTGGGGCTAAAGTTCTTCACCAAAGATAGTCAAGGTGCAGAAGTTGAATGCCCAAAGTTTCTCAGGCAATCAGCAAAGCGGCTTAAACGCGCTCAACGCAAACTCTCTAGGAGGTTTAAGAAGAGTCAAAAGCCTCAATCCAAAAACTACCACAAGCAACGGCAACGGGTAGGCAAGATCCACCTTAAAGTCACACGCCAGCGTAAAGACTTTGCCATTAAACAAGCAAGGTGCGTAGTAATGTCTCACGACATTGTGGCCTACGAAGACTTGAAGGTGTCCAACATGGTGAAGAATCACCATCTGGCAAAATCCATTATGGATGCGGGGTGGTCGCAGTACACGCAATGGCTAGACTACTACGGCAA
>JANNOF010000107.1:0-2273 GCA_031398925.1 Gloeobacteraceae cyanobacterium SOY_34_metabat_371
CGGTTGTGGCTTCGGCGAGTAATGATCACCGCTTGGGGGCCAACGAAGCGCCACCCGCGATCATTTCGGTCTACCTCGGATCACAACTCGAAGATGTTTTTGAACAGATCAGTCAAGGCGAGATCAAGAGTTCTCAGAGTAAAGGGGTGATGAGTCTAGGCGTAGATACCTTGCCGCTTTTTCCAAGAGATCCAGGGGATCGTAACCGCACTTCACCCTTTGCTTTTACGGGCAACCGCTTTGAATTTCGGGCGTGTGGTTCAGGTCAATCCGTAGCTGGCCCCCTCGTGGCGATGAATACCATTTTGGCTGATTCACTCACCTGGGTTGCTGATACGTTAGAGAGCAAATTGGCCTTGGGTATGGAACTCAATACGGCCATTCACGCCCTTCTTAAAGAAGTAATGGATAATCACGGGGCCGTGGTATTCAACGGCAACGGCTATTCTGCCGAATGGCACCGCATGGCGGTTGAGGAGCGGGGATTAGCGAATTTGCCTACTTCCGCTGATGCCCTACCTGTCCTCAAAGCTGATTACATCGAAGCCCTGTTTGAGAAAATTGGGGTACTTTCCCCTGTAGAACTCGCCAGTCGTTTTGAGGTTTACACCGAACAATACCTCCTATCCATTGAAGTCGAAGCCAAGCTCATGATCAGCATGGCAAAAACGATCATTTATCCGGCTGCGATTCGTTATTTGGCCCAATTGTCTAGCACGATGGCAGGGTTAAAGGAGTTTGGGATCACCCTTGACAAAGAAAGTGCCGAAAAAGTAGCTTCTCTCGCTCAATTCCTACTGGATTCAGTGAGCAAGTTGAGTAATGCCTTAGCTAAGCACGACTTTGATACTCCAGAGGAACATATGCAGTACGCCGCCAAAACGATCCGTCCCCTGATGGATAAATTGCGGGAGTATGCCGATGCCCTAGAAGGGGAAGTGGCCGATGATCTGTGGCCCTTACCTACCTATCAGGAGATGCTGTTTATTAAATAAAACGGCGCACAATTGATGATCAAAAAGGCCGTTCTCTGTAACGGTCTTTTTGATGAAATCGCAAAGCGCCCTAAGGCCGGGCTAATTGCACGCTTCCATTGACTCCAGAGATTTGAATGGGAATACCCCCGCGACCAAGGCGGACTTGGACCGTGTTATCGTCTTCATCAAGACTGTTTATTTTAACGTCGGGGAGATCGCTGAGGACTTTGCCATTGAGACCGCGTACTTCTAGATCTGCATTAAGTGAAGCTTTAAAAAGCAGGGTGACTTTGCCATTGATCCCCCGTACCCTTAGTCCTTGGGGATTCAGTTGCTCTAGATTCAGGGTGACGTTGCCATTGATCCCAGCAATCTGAGCGTATCCTGTGGCTTGATTAATGGTAACTTTGCCATTAATGTCATCAATCCGTAGTGATCCCGCCATAGCCCCTATGCGTACATTGCCATTAACGCTAGAGGTCACGAGGGCTACCTGCCGGGGTAATTTGAGGGTAATACGTTCTCGGATCTCGGGTCGCCTATTTCGGTATTGATTATCGTTAACACTTTGAATTACGAGACTACTACTAGTTGCTGTTACTTTGACTTGAGAAAAGGCTAGATCTTCGGTGCGGCGGGCAGAGCGCACAATATAGACTTCAGCCGTAGGGGTGTCGCTAATCCCAATATCTACCCAGCCGTTAATATTATTCACCGTAACTTGAGCATTAGGCGCTAAAAGGTACTTTTGACGAAATTCTTCTTGGGCAGAAAAATCATCCCCAGGGCGGTCGTTCAAAAATTGAACTCCGTTAGGGTCTTGGGGTGCAGCGATCACGGCTAATGATCCTAATCCAAACCATAGTCCCCCAAACAATAGCCCCTTAGATAGTAGCCATCCGGCGCGTAATTGCCAATGCATCGTATTCTCCCGTGGATGTTGTCTAGTGTAGGGAGCAGTAACCCAAAATACTGCCAGAGATGATGGGTAGATGTATGGGTTTGTAAGGGTTTTGTAAGAACTTGTACCGTGATCTATAAACACGCAGTGCTCTACAAAACGCGCCGCGCTCCAGGGATCAACAGGAGCAGGTGTGCAACGGCAAGACAGCCTAGACAGGCCAAGCTACCAACAACAAAAAATTTAAATAGCGGAGGTATAGCCCATCCCTGGAATAAAAGACTGATGCCCACGAGGACCGGGGGATGCACAATATACACTCCATAGGCCCGTTGGGCGAGCCAAGATCCCAGGGGGCTAGATTGATTTACCCGCACCCTAAATTGCCAGAGTAA
>JANNOF010000149.1:0-17681 GCA_031398925.1 Gloeobacteraceae cyanobacterium SOY_34_metabat_371
AAAACATTCCCAGCAGCATCAAAGTCAGCAACCAAACGACCTACATAACGGTAGTTACCCCCGGTAGTTACCACGGGGATATTGTTCCCGTTAGCATCTATAGCCGTTAAAGGATAGGGACCAAAGATGAGGGTTTCATCCCCAGGAACCAAAAGATCCCCTTCATTGGCGAGGACTTCACTCCCGCCCCCGGCTACAGCAATATCAACATCCCGCAATTGCGGGATCAAGGCTAAATCTTCTTGGGCACTCTGTAGATGGCTGATCAAAATAATACGGCTTACCCCGCCAGCAACCAGCGCATCCACTTCGGTTTGAATGGCTGCGGCTACGGCTGGATCGACGACGACGCCACGAGGACTGGAAATAGCAGGCAGCTCAGGAGTAGTTGCACCCACAATGCCCACCGGACGACCACAAACGGTGACAATGGTGCTTTTGACGATTCGTTCAGAATCGACCAACGTTTGCAGGACAGGCTCAGCCGTAAAGTCTAAGTTGGCAGAAACGAAGGGAGCAAGGTTAAAGCTAAAGCCGTTAATAAAGTCGGCTAGGATCTCTGGTCCAAAGTCAAATTCATGATTACCTAAAGCAAAGGCGTCATAGTTAATAAAATCTAGGGCCAAGCTATCAAAGAAAGGCACCCCTTTTTCCAAACTGGCATTAAATTCTGGACCCGCTAAAAAATTATCCCCAGAGGAGACCAATACTACCCCTTGATTTGCAGCACAGTTATTGCCTGCAGTGCGGAGGTTTTGAACTACTGTGGCAAAGCGAGCTACGCCACCAAAATCCTCAAGACCGCTCCCCGCATCAATCAGTTGCGATTCTCCGTCATTGCTATGTAAAAGTGTGAGGGTTAGATCAGTTTGGGCTTGGACCAAAGGAACGCTAAAAACCGTAACAGAAGCAGCGAGTAAGGTCTTGAACAAAATGCGATTCAATTGCATAAATTCTCCTAGGCGTTAGAGTAGCCGTCTTAGAACGGCTGTGGGTGCCTAATCTATTATTGTAAGATGCTTTGTTTAAGATTAGGATAAGCTCCTATAAAATCCACGAGCCTATCTAAAGCACATTTAAATACCAACGTGAGGATTATGATAATTTAGGGCACGTTAGGAACAGAAGGAACCCATCCCATGAACATTACCCCCGCATCGCAACGTGAAGTAACCCTCTACTATCCCTATTACCCTCAGACGAGACGCTCCCTTTTGCCAGTGGCGCTGGGAATTTATAAACTGGGTATAGTCGAGGGGCACCGTCGCATAGAAGGAGCGAGCAAAAAAGAAATTCCCTTTTGCGCCACGTGGCCCGTGCGGCCCGTCCCCTTACCTGCGGATCTAACGGTTTGCAGGGTAGAATTTTTTGTGCCTGATAAAACTGGTTTGATCTACGAGTTTGCTTTTAAAAATACGGATTTTATGGGCTATCTTTTAGACCTTGCCCAGAATCTCAATGAAGGAAAAGCCATAGACTTTCCCCAAACTTTTTATAAGCGTCTTTTGGGCTATGCCTAAAATCAATTAAGAAGGACGATAGGGTTTACCGGCAAAGATCACCGCCATACCCGCCGCATGGCCTAGGCGATCAGAGATTAGACCCGTACCTTTACCAGAAAAATAACTATCCATCTCTTTACACAGTTTTTCAGGGGTGAGTTCATTAACGCTAGCGCTAACCGAAAAACTCGCCGCTCCAGAGGATTTATAGGACGTCATAGAGGCTTTACAAAAGGTTAATTTTTGATCGGCAGAGGCCTTAAGCCACGCTACTCCGGTATCGTCGCCGCCTAGGGCCATAGCTGCCGGTTTAGCAGTTGTTTCAGGGGCTTGATTGATCGTTGCGGGCGGTTGGGCAGCACAGCCCACTAGGGTTAAGGCCATTACAGCAAGCAACCAAGTACGCATCGGAATCTCTGGATTAATGTTCCCCTCCAATTGTAAAGGTAAATTAAGTTTGCAACACAGATCACTTTGCTAAAGTAGCTTCACGATGATCAATCTCTCTAGCCCAGACCTACGGGTTGCGACGTTTATTGCCCCCAATGCCACGGTGATCGGGGCCGTGACGGTGCATCCTGGGGTAAGTATTTGGTATGGGGCCGTAGTCCGGGCCGATGTAGAACAGATTATTCTCGGTCCTACCGTTAACATTCAAGACGGCGCTGTCTTACATGGCGATCCGGGGCTGGTTACTAAACTTGACCCATGTGTCACCGTCGGTCATCGGGCGGTGATCCACTCAGCTCAAATTGGCCCAGGGACGTTGATTGGCATTGCAGCGGTGCTGTTAAGTGGGGTAGTACTGGGTGAAGGGTGCATCGTAGGTGCTGGAGCCGTTGTTACCAAGTCTTTTCCAGCCCGGAGTTTGCTAATGGGTGTACCCGCTAAGGTGATCCGTTTGGTCAGTGATGAAGAAGCAGCAGGCTTAATCGATCATGCCCATAATTATCAACTTCTAGCGCAGGCCCACCAACAAAAACTGGTGGCTATTGGCGGCGTAAACGGGTCAATCGGCCCAGACTACCCGTTGTGATCACCAGGGTATCGTCATCTACCCATTGCAAAACGGCGCGATCGAGTTGAACAAAATATTCATCCTCTGAAAGTCTGCCTTGGAGTCGGTCTCTAGGGCTATTGATCTGGACTTGCTTAGAATTTTGTCGGATCTGGTAGTTCTGACCATCATTGCCTAACCACAGGCCGTTGAGGTCTAGGGCCAAGGCAGGCTGCATTAAACATAGACCAGTGAGCAAGGCTACAGCTAGGGGTTTCATCAGCATTTACCAGGGCACATGCCAATTATAACCTCCGCTCCAAAGTCACCGTAGGGGGCTACAGCGCAAGCTTAGGGTGATCTCAATCCTTGGCAATGGCGGATAACCATGCTTTGATCAAAACGCTGTGACCCCAAAATCTCCAATGTCAGCTCGTTTTGGAATCGGCCTTATGCTCTTGTTGGCCCTAGCCCTCCCCGCAGAAGCGCGCGTCCAACGCTATCTCACCGGTAATGCCCAGGATATGAACCCTGGCCTCTTTGGTCCGGTGCTTAATCTCGGCGGGGGCGGAACCGATGTGGATGGAGCGCTCCAGTGGATGATCAACAAAGCACGGGGATGCGGCGACTGTACAACCCAGATCGATGTGGTGGTCATACGCTCTAGTGGCGACGATGGCTACAATCGGCCCATTGCCCTTATGCAAGGCGTGGACTCCGTAGAAACCTTAGTGATCACCAGTCGTCGCTCGGCCCAGGATGCGGCTGTGGCCCAAACGATCCGCAATGCCGAGGTTATCTTTTTTGCCGGAGGTGACCAATGTACCTATGTTGAATATTACCGAGATACCCCGGTGGATCGGGCCGTTGAAGCGGTCTATGCCAAAGGGGGCGCAGTGGGGGGCACCAGTGCCGGTACTGCCATTCAAGGACACTGGATCTATGACGGATGTACAGGCAGCGTTGTCTCTAATGAAGCCCTGCGTAATCCTTATAACCGTTTGATCAGTTTTAGTGATAAGTTTTTTGACTGGAACTTTTTAGAAGGCACGATCACGGATACCCATTTTGTCCCCCGTGACCGGATGGGGCGTCTTATGGCCTTTGTCGCCCGTCAGCTCCAAGACACTGGTGCCCCGGTTGCCCTGGGTATTGGGGTTAACGAGGGAACATCCGTAATTGTAGACACCCAAGGAGTAGCCCAAGTCGTAGGCGCAGGCCCAGCCTATTTTGTTCTGGCGGATCATGCCCCAGAAGTATGTACGCCCGGTACCCCCTTGACCTACCGGAATTTTAAGATCTGGAAGATTACCAGTGGCGGAACGTTTGATCTCAATAATCGCCCTACAACGGGTTATCTCTTAAGTAGCGTGGTGAACGGGCAGATCCAAGGTAATCCCTACTAGGGGGACCGCGGATCAAAATTGGTCCTAACCTTTACTATGGATCCTAGGAAGGAGAATTCTAGGCTGATGGCTGAATCATCGACTGCCAAAGCTTCTATTCAAGCGGCCCAAGCCTCGTTTATCCCGGCTATGCAACAGATAGTAAGGGCCTATCAAGCGCTGACGGGTTATTCGGCGCAACATTTACGGTCTGTTGATCTGACCCCTCCTCAATTTGAAGTGATCAGTGCCTTGGGCAATACTTCGGGGATGAGTATGCACAAACTAGGCGAAAAGACCCTGATCACCAAAGGCACCCTGACGGGCGTGATTGACCGCCTAGAACAAAAAGGACTGGTACAACGGGAGGTTCCTGAGGGCAATCGACGTAGCTTTATTGTTTCCTTAACCCCTAACGGAACGGCGGTCTTTGAAGCAGTTTTTCCCGCCCACATGGACTATCTCAAAGAACGATTTGATCGCCTTGATCCGGACCAGTTGGCCCAGTTAAAGACTAATTTAGAGCTTTTGTGTGCAGCGCTTAACTAACTAGACCCTACGGTACCCTATTGCTTCTATTTATCCCCAAGTCCTTAACTGTTTAAATAAGCCTTTTAAGACCCCCGGTAGGGGACTCGAGCGAAATTTTTGTTTGGTTAATTGGCCTGCTGCCTGTTGATTACCCAAGGCTAAGGTCGGATAGGCATGCATACTGCCAGCAACTGATCCCACTTTGAGGTTTTGTTTCATCGCCAAGATCCATTCTTGCAGCAGTTCTCCGGCTTGACTGCCGACAATGTGTACCCCCAAGATCGTGCCATCATTTTGGGTAATGACTTTGATAAAGCCCACTTCGGCGCCTTCGGTTACTGCGCGGTCAATATCTTTATAGGGCTGTTCGAGGACCATGATAGCTCCCCCAAACTTATCCCGCGCTTCGGCTTCGGTCAGCCCCACCCGTGCCAGCTCTGGGTCACAAAAAGTCGTCCACGGGATCACGCGATAATCCACTTTGCCTTTGAATAAGCCCAATAATGCATTGCGGACCACCACCGTCCCTTCATAACCCGCCACATGGGTAAATTGATATCCTCCAGTGACATCACCACAGGCAAAGATCCGCCCATTACTGGTGGCTAGGTATTCATTGACCCGGATCCCCCGGTCGGTATAGGCTACCCCTGCTTGTGCTAAGCCCAACTGTTCTATATTGGGTGTGCGCCCCGTGGCCACTAAGATTTCATCGGCCATAAAATTGTCCGTGGGCGTATGGATCACTTTCTCATCAGTGTGGGTTGCGATCTTTTCGACGACTACGCCTGTTTTAATGACTATGCCCTCTGCCTCTAAGCGCTGATGGATCAAACGGGCTGCCGCTTCTTCCTCACGGGGTAAGATCCGGGGCCCCTGTTGCAAGATCGTCACCTGTGCGCCCAGGCGATGGAGCGCTTGTCCCAACTCCACCCCAATCGGCCCCCCCCCTAGTATGATCAAGCGCTGCGGACAGGTAGTAAGCCCAAAAACCTGCTCATTGGTAATAAAGCCAGCTTCCCTAAGTCCTGGGATCTGGGGAATACGGGGGCGCGAACCCGTGGCAACACAAAAAGCCCTGGCTTTTAATGCTTGATCCTCCACCTGAAAAGTTTTGCGGTCGATAAACTGACCGGTACCTTGGATCACTTCTACCCCAAGTCCCCGAAAGCGTGCTGGCGAATCGTTGGGTTCAATGGTTTGGATCGCCTGCTGGACATGGGCTAGGGCTTGGGTAAAATCCACCCTAGGTACGCTATCGGTCTGAATCCCCCAACGCTGGGCGGTTTGGACCTGATGGGCCATGCGGCTGACATGGATCAACGCCTTAGAAGGTACACAACCATACCAGAGACAATCTCCGCCCAAGCGATGTTTTTCGATCAGGGCAACCTTGGCTCCCAGTTGCGCCGCCCCAGCGGCGACCGTTAAGCCTGCGGAGCCACCACCAATCACCACTAGATCAAACGGAACACCCACTGTATACTCCCCAGCTTTTACACTTCATCTTCGTAAAAGCGATAAAAGAAATAGCCATCCCGAAAGGGCTGATCATCCACAACATGATGAAAAACCCTTTGATCAATCAATTGTTGCCCCAACTGGAGTGCTTCTTCTTCATTAAGGGTAAAGTTCTTTTTGATCCAGGCCACCGCTTCGGAGCCAACAAAGCAACGGGCATAGGTTTTCAAGCGGAAGCGGCGGTCTTGAATATCAAGCCCTTGGTGTAACCGGCGAATTCCCTCTGGGCCAAGAAAAGTGTTAATGCGGCTGGTCTGTTCCTTTGTTGGCTGACACCAGAGGGTAAAGCCCCAGGTATCGCGCACGACCATACACAGTTCCCCATTATCTAGGCGTGCCCGACACAGATTGAGGGCAATTTTCTCTTGATCGGCCTCAAAGGTCTGGACTTTTTGGAACACGCGATTATAAGCCTGGATCTCCCGTACCCGTTGGTAGGAGATAGTACTCAAGGGAAGTTCTTCCATGCGTACCAGAAACATAATTCCCTCAAAAATGAAGTGGGGTGGGATTTGCCCAGATCCAAATCAGGACCTAAGGACCGTTCCTCAAAGTACGCCGCCCATGGGTAATCGGTTTTAAATTAGTCCTTTTGATCGAAAATATTTTCTTGACCCCGAATTATGGTCTTGATCAGCTCTTAGGGCGCCGACCCTGACCAAAAAGTACTTCCCGTGATTCGGCGGTAATAGTGGGAATCTTCTTAAGGTCTTCGGCAAGCTGATAAGCCCTTTGCACCGCCGGACGGGTTTGGATCTGGTCAAACCAACGCTTTAAATGGGGAAAATCAGCCAGATCCTGCTGTTGCAATGTGTGGGGTACGATCCAGGGATAGCAGGCCATATCCGCAATCGAATATTCGCCGCAGATGAACTCCCGGTCTTCGAGCTGATCGTCAAGGACCCCATAGAGCCGGGCAGTTTCTTTGACATAACGTGTAATGGCATAGGGGATCTTTTCGGGAGCATAGGTTCCAAAGTGATGATTTTGGCCAAGCATGGGGCCTAATCCACCCATTTGCCAAAAGAGCCATTCCATAACCTGGGCCCGCCCGCGCAGACTCGTGGGCAAATATTGACCGGTTTTTTCGGCTAAATACTGCAAAATAGCCCCAGATTCAAAAATACTGACCGGTACACCGCCATCGGCAGGAGCCTGATCGACAATGGCCGGAATACGATTATTGGGGGCAATCTTGAGAAAAGCCGGATTAAACTGTTCCCCGGTGGCAATATTGATGGGCTTGAGGGTATAGGGCAAACCTACTTCTTCAAGAAAAATGGTGATCTTATGACCATTGGGTGTGGTCCAGTAGTAGAGGTCGATCATGGGTACTTCCTTGTATTCCAGACAAACGGGCTTCTCCTAGCATAGACTGCGAGAAAGTGCGGATCCCTAGGGGACTTTCTAGTAAAGAGCCAAAAAATAATACCAAATGTCAAGTTATATATAATTTTTAGTAATATTTTCAATACAACAATATCATCACGGCCTATATTGCAACGCTGCACGATCCCCTATATTCTTAGTTCCAGGAACATCTATGCTTTATGCATTTATAAAAGATGTCCCAACGAGGCTTTCAGCACTTGTTTTGATCCGTAATTGTGCCTAGTGCACAGGAGCCTGTTTATGGGTGTTGCTGTTGGAATGATCGAGACCAAAGGCTTTCCGGCCCTTGTCGAAGCGGCGGATGCGATGGTCAAAGCAGCCCGCGTTACTCTAGTGGGTTATGAAAAAATCGGTAGCGCCCGCGTCACAGTGATCGTGCGCGGCGATGTATCCGAAGTTCAGGCTTCGGTGGCAGCCGGTCTTGAGTCGGTCAAGCGTGTAAATGGTGGTGAAGTGCTTTCTTGGCACATCATTGCCCGTCCCCACGAAAACCTAGAATACGTCCTGCCTATCTGTTTTACCGAAGCGGTAGAACAATTCCGCCTCTAATTTAAGGAGATCGTTGATGGGTGTTGCAGTTGGCATGGTAGAAACCTTAGGCTTCCCAGCCGTTGTTGAAGTCGCAGATGCAATGGTTAAGGCTGCTCGTGTAACCTTGACCGGCTACGAAAAGATCGGCAGTGGCCGGGTCACCGTAATTATCCGGGGCGATGTGTCTGAGGTCCAAGCCTCCGTTGCCGCGGGGATCGAATCGGTCAAGCGGGTCAATGGTGGACAAGTATTGTCTTGGCATATTATTGCTCGTCCCCACGAAAACCTAGAATACGTCCTGCCGATCCGTTACACCGAGGCAGTCGAGCAGTTCCGTGAAAGCGGTAGTGGTGGTGCGATCCGTCCCTTTACCCGTCCCTAATCCTCAACCTTATAAGGAATACTCAAAATGGCAGTTACAGTTGGCATGATCGAGACTTTAGGATTTCCGGCGATTGTTGAAGCCGCGGATGCGATGGTCAAAGCCGCCCGCGTCACCCTAGTAGGGTACGAAAAAATTAGCAGTGGTCGCGTGACCGTGATTGTCCGGGGCGATGTATCCGAGGTCCAAGCCTCCGTCTCCGCCGGGATTGAATCCATCAAACGGGTCAATGGCGGACAGTTGCTATCCTGGCACATCATTGCTCGTCCCCACGAAAACCTAGAATACGTCCTGCCCATTCGTTACACCGAAGCGGTTGAACAGTTCCGCGAAGGGGTCAGTGGGATTCGTCCGATGGGCCGCCCTTAATGCAATTGGCGCGGGTACGCGGTACGGTCGTCAGTACCCAAAAAGATCCAAGTTTGGTAGGGGTAAAATTTCTATTGGTCCAATTATTGGATGAAGAAGGCCAACCTCTACCCGGCTATGAAGTCGCCGCCGATATGGTCGGGGCTGGCTTGGATGAATGGGTGCTTGTCAGCCGCGGTAGTGGTGCCCGTCAAGTCACTGGTAGTGAAAAAAGACCCCTAGATGCCGCCGTGATCGCGATCATTGATACGGTGAACGTTGAAAATCGCTCCCTCTACGGTAAGTACCGCTCTTAATAGCTGAATTGTTGGAGGTTACATGACATTTCACGCCCAGGCCGGAAGTTTCGCCGCCCCACCCACCCCTTGGTCTAAAGCACTCGCTGAGCCGGTCATTGACGCATCGGCCTATGTGCATTCTTTTTCCAATATCATCGGTGCGGTGCATATTGGGGCCGGGGTGATGATTGCACCGGGCGTTTCGATCCGAGCCGATGAGGGCAGCCCTTTTTACATTGGCCCTGGTACTAACGTCCAAGATGGCGTAGTGATCCACGGTCTTGAGCAAGGCCGGGTGATGGGCGATGACCGTCAAAGTTATTCGGTCTGGATCGGCAATAATGCCTCGATCACCCATATGGCTTTGATCCACGGTCCTGCCTATGTCGGCGATGGCTGCTTTATTGGTTTTCGCTCGACGGTGTTCAACGCGCGTATTGGCAAAGGGTGTATCGTCATGATGCACGCCCTGGTGCAAGATGTTGAGATTCCCCCAGGGCTTTTTGTGCCCTCTGGAGCGGTGATCACCAAACAAGAACAAGTGGCCTCGTTGCCCAAAGTCCAGGATGTGGACGTCAAATTTGCAAGTCATGTGGTGCATATCAATGATGCCCTCCGCGCGGGCTACCTTTGTCTGGACAATGTGGCCTGTGTTACCCCGCTCCGCTCAGAACTGTCTAACGGTAGTTCGTCTCAACCCACCCACGGAGGAAGCGCCGTGCCTTCTGCGCTTACTGATCAAATTCATCAATTGCTCCAACAGGGGCACCGCATCGGTCTTGAATACGCTGATGAGCGACGCTTTAAGACGACTTCTTGGCAGAGTTCTGGGGCCGTCACTGCTACTAATCCCAACGAAGTCCTCAGCCAGATCCAAAGTGTTCTTGCCGAACATCCCGCTGATTACGTGCGGCTGATCGGTATTGATCCTAAGCAAAAGCGCCGGGTTTTAGAAGAAATCATCCAACGCCCCGGTCAACCCGCCGAGATCCCTACCCCTTTGTTTTCATCTCTGAGTTCCAAACCCGCATCAACTTCTAGCTCCGTGGCTCCTGCCGCCGCCACTGGCCTAGGAGATCAGATCCAACAGCTTTTGGCTAAGGGCCTCAAGATCGGCCTAGAGTATGCCGATGAGCGGCGCTTCAAAACTACTTCTTGGCACAGTGCTGGGGTGGTCGGTGGTTCCTTCGCTGAAGTGTCCGGTCATCTCAAAGCGGTTCTCGCTGAGCACAGTGAAGATTATGTGCGCTTAATCGGTATTGATCCGGCCCAAAAGCGCCGGGTATTTGAAGAAATTATCCAGCGCCCCGGTCAAACGGTCCAAATGAGCGCTCCCGCTACCCGTGCGGGTGGTGCTTCCACAGCTCCCATCAAAGGATCAGGCTTAGGGGCTCAAGTACAGCAGCTCTTAAGTCAAGGCTACCGGATCGGTCTAGAGTACGCTGATGAGCGACGGTTTAAAACGACCTCTTGGCAGAGTGTGAGCGCAGTTACCTCAACCCATCCCCATGAAGTCATGGGCCAGATCCAGCAGACCCTAGACGAACACAGCAACGATTATGTGCGTCTGATCGGTATTGACCCTAAGCAAAAACGACGGGTCTTGGAAGAAATTATCCAACGCCCCGGTCAACAAGCGGATCTGAGTAGCCCCAGTGCCCCTCCCGTTAGTACCAGTTCCTATGTCAGCAATGGTCAAGGGGCTAGTACCAGTGGACGGTTACCCGGTGATGTAGTACAGCAGGTGCGGGGACTTTTGGCCCAGGGCCATCGCGTCGGCACCGAACACGCGGATGCCCGGAGATTCCAAACCAGTTCTTGGAATAGTTGTGCCCCCATTAGTGGCACCGAAACCCAAGTCCTCCACGCACTAGAAAGCTGTATGGAGGAGCACCAGGGCGAGTATGTCCGTTTGATCGGCATTGACCCTAAACAAAAGCGCCGCGTCCTTGAGACGATCATTCAGCGGCCTTAAGGATGCATCACTTGCGGATCCCTGCTTCCGGCGCGGCCCATACTAGCGGAGATGTCTCCCTAGACCCTAGTGCGGTGATTGCAGCGGGGGTGATCTTGCTGGCGGATCCTAAAAGCCAACTGGTGGTAGGGGCTGGGGTATGTATTGGCATGGGTTCGGTGATCCATGCCCAAGGGGGAATATTGATCCTAGAATCAGGAGTGATCTTGGGGGCCGGGGTTTTGGTGATTGGGCCAGGGGTAATCGGCCAGCAAAGCTGTATCGGTACTGCAGTTACGCTCCTACAGCCCCAAGTTGCGGCCGGACAGGTTATACCCGCAGGAGCTTTAATTACTGCGGTGGCTGAAGAGACGGTCTCTGCGTTGGCTCCCAGTGCACCGCCCGCCCCAGACCTAGCGCCACCGCCTCTAGAAGAGACAACCCCCCCCCCCCAACGGGTGATCGGAGAAGTGTTCCTAAGTCAATTGCGGATGACCCTATTTCCCCGTGATCTTCCTGGTGGAACCTAGCACAACCGCCTAGGATAGGGACAAGGAGGGAACATTCATGCTTGATAACTTTGAAGATTATGCCTTGGGCCTTGTTTCTACCCAAAGTTTTCCAGCGATTGTGGGCACCGCCGATATGATGCTCAAGGCGAGCAATATTCATTTGGTTGGCTACGAAAAAATTGGCTCTGGACACTGCACAGCGGTGATCCGGGGTAAAACCCCCGATGTACGCATTGCGGTAGCTGCCGGGGTAGAAACCGCCGAAAAATTTTTTCAGCAGGAGGTATCCTCCCTAGTCCTGCCCCGGCCCTTGCCGAACTTAGATGCGGTTCTCCCCATCGGTTCTCTTTTGGCCCGTTTGGTAGAGGGTAATCGGGGACGAGAATTTCGTGATCAAGCCATTGGTCTATTGGAAACTAGGGGTTTTCCGGCTCTAGTAGGGGCAGCAGATGCCATGCTCAAGGCCGCTGAGGTACATTTGACGGGCTATCAAACCATTGGTGCGGGCCTATGTACGGCGATCATCCGGGGTCATGTGGCTTCTGTGACCTATGCCATTGAAGCTGGGATGCAAGAGGCCATACGGATCGGTGAACTCCATGCCGTGATGGTCATCCCCCGGCCCCTGGATGACCTGGAAGATAGCTTGCCGACGATGATGCAACTAGAACCCCTCAGGCTCCCGCTCTTTACCCGTGAAACCGCTTTAGTGGAAGTCGAAACCCGTCAGGTTCTCGTCCTTCCGGCGCGGGGAGACCGTTTAGAGTAAGTTTTAGATCAAAAACTCCCTCGGATCGGTAATGTACCCACGTAGGGCGGACGCTGCAACGGTATAGGGAGATGCTAAGTAGACTTGGGAGCGTTTATCCCCCATCCGTCCGGGGAAATTTCGATTGGTAGTGGAGATACACACTTCAGGGGTGTTCATGCGCCCAAAAGTATCTTGAGGCCCCCCCAAACAAGCGGCACAGGAGGGATCCGCTGGGTTGAGGCAGCCGGATTCAAAGAATATATCCGCCAAGGACTTGCCATCAATGGTTTCGGTGAATAAACCGTCATAGACTTCGCGAGTGGCCGGAACTAAATACGTAGGCACTTTAACCGCATGGCCCTTGAGTAGCCGTGCGGCATGGATAAAGTCTTCGATCTTACCGCCTGTACACGAGCCAATATAGGCCCGGTCGATCTTGACATCGCTACATTCACGGGCCAAGGCTCGGTTATCAGGGCTATGGGGACGGGCAACTACGGGTTCTAGTTGACTACAGTCATAGCGTTTGCGAAACACATAGTCACTATCAGGATCGCTGTGGAAGATTTCGTAGGCTTTAGTCGTGCGCTGATTGACATAGGCCAAGGTCGTCTCATCTGGGGCGATCACGCCATTTTTGCCCCCCGCTTCGATCACCATGTTGGTCAAGGTCATGCGCTCTTCCATGGACATGCGCGCCACCGCTTCACCGCCAAATTCCATGGTGCGGTAGGTAGCCCCGGAAACGGAAATATCTCCGATCACCCACAGGATCAAGTCTTTAGCCAGTACATAGGGAGGCATTTCACCTTCAAAATCAAAGCGCATGGCCTGCGGGACTTTGAGTAAGATCTTGCCCGTTCCCATCACAAATCCCGCATCGGTATTGCCGATCCCAGTGGCAAATTGTCCAAAGGCGCCAGCATTGCAGGTGTGGGAATCCGTGCCCACCAGCACTTCTCCTGGTCGGCAGTGGCCTTTTTGGGCCAAAACTAGGTGACAAACCCCAGCGTATTTAGATCCGTACTGCTTAACTTGGGTGGGATCGTACTGCCAGGTACCCTGTGGATCATCGATCACGTCATAAAAATAACCAATGCCTTGCTCACGGACAAAGTCCCGGAGTATATCGACGTTACGGTTAGCCCGGCGGTCTGAGGTAAAAATATAGTGATCGGGAATGATTACCACACCCTCAGGGTCCCAGACTTTTGCTTGGGGACCAAATTCTTTTTTAAAAACACCAATCGTACCGGGACCACAGACATCATGGGTCATCAGGACATCGACATTGACCCAGATATTTTCACCGGGTTCAACCAGGGTCCGACCGCTGTGACGGGCGAGGATCTTCTGGGTCAAAGTTTGGGACATGGCGGGAGGCCCTAGTGTTTTTTTTACTATACCTCCCGCACTCCCCCATTGTCCTAGGATCCGAGCTTTGTATCCCGTAAGACATTAATATCGATCTCAAGGGCGGGGCCCATGCTGCTTTTGAGGTGAGCGGTGCGCCAAAAACGCCCCTTAGCTCCCGAAGGCTTAGCCCGGTCTACGGTTTCTTGAGCAGCTTTGACATTTTCAAAAAGGTCATCTACCGAGAAACTAACCTTGCCGCAGGGAATATGGATATTTCCGGTTTTATCGGCCCGGAACTCCAATTTACCGGCTTTAAACTCGGCAATGGTCGCCGGGAGGTTGGTGGTCACCGTCCCCGTCTTAGGGTTGGGCATCAGGCCCTTAGGTCCTAAGAGTTTACCGAGTTTAGCCACTTTAGGCATGACGTTGGGGGTGGCGATCAAGATATCAAAATCGAGAAATCCAGCTACGATCCGTTCGATCAGTTCTTCTGATCCGACGATATCGGCCCCCGCATTTTCAGCGACTTTGACCTGTTCCCCTAGGGTCAACACGGCAATACGCTTGGATTTACCCGTGCCCTTGGGCAAAAGCACCGTAGTCCGAATCTGTTGATCGGTGTACTTGGGGTTAAGGCCCATACGGGCTTGAAATTCTATGGTTTCGTCAAACTTGGCCGAGGCCATTTTTTTGATCAACGCTAGGGCGTCGCGCGCAGGGTAAATCAAGGTTTGGTCTACTTCAAGATAAATGGCCTTAAGGCGCTTGGAAATTTTCGGCATGATGATCTCCTTGTGGTGCGAACGAGAACTCTCTCCCACAGTCATTTAATGTATCACGCCTAGGTGCACTAAGATTGTAGGGTCGGTCGGTTAACCCCATGTCCCAAGCCTTTAGCTCTAAGCTTAAGTCCGCCCGCTGGCATAGGCTGGGTCTACTTTTAATGGGGTTTTTGATCTTGATGGGGATCTTCGGTTGGCGTTTGTTTAGCGTCCCTCAGATCCTGGTTGGTTCCTATGCCACAGAAACTATTTTTGCCCCCCGCGACGCGATGATCGTCGATGAAGACGCAACCCTGTTGGCACGGGCCAATGCCCGCGAACAGGGTATTCAAGTATTTCAAGTTCTCGAAGACCGTAATGAGCGGGTACTCTTTCGACTGGAGAGCTTACTCAGTGAAGGGGATGGCTTATTTGAACGCCTAGGGCCTTTTCCCTATACCCAAACCGCTTGGCTCTCCTCAGGACAACAACGGGCTTTTTTAAATCTCCCGGACACCGAGTGGCTCCAGTTTCAACAAACTCAGGTCTTACCCAATCCCGAACTCGCCCAAGCCCTGCAACGCTTTAGTAAAGGCCGTAGCCCAGAGCAAATAGGGCAGGTGATCACAGCGATTGACCTAGCCCGTAAACGTCAGGCCCAAGCCCAGCGTTTTTTAGAATCGATCCCTGGGATCTATAGCCCCGCCCTGGCCTTAACGGGCCAACAATGGCAAAGAGTGCGCAGTACGAGTACGCGGATCACCCGCCAAATACTGGGGTTAGGGGTCATGCCGGGTTTACCGGAAGAATTGCGCCGCCGGGGAATCAATACCTTAATAGGCACAGATAGTACCTATGCCGAACGGCAACTGATCACCGAACTGGTGTTATCGGTCCTAGAGCCTAACCTCAAAATAGACCGCTTTGCCAGCATGATGGCCCGCGAAAATGAAGCCCAATCGGTCCGCTTAGAAACCATCCCCATCCGCCAAGGCCAGCTTTTGATCCAAAAGGGACAATTGGTTACGCCCCGGATTTTTAATATTCTCGATCAATTGAACTTGACCCAACGGGGCGTAGACCTTGGCGGGCTCCTTACTTTGGGTGCCTTAGTTTCACTCACGTTAATACTTTGGCAGGCGGGACTCCGGCTGCTGAAGATGCAGCCTGAAATCAAAGATATTGCGGTAGTGGGGGTTTTAGCTACGGCGGTAGCCCTAGCGGGAATGCTCTTGCCCAAAGAAGGCACTATGTTTATTCCCTTGGCTCTTTTAGGGCTTTTGGTGGGGCATTACTACGGCTCTAAAGTAGGTATTCTGGCGGTTTTAAGTCTTGCACCTATGCTGGTATATGGCTGGGGCCAGATCCATCCCATTGAGGCGCTAGTACCGATTTTGATCGGTGGGGTCGTGGCGGCGGTGTTTGCCAATCCCGTCCGTTCCCGCGCGCAGATTGCCCTAGTAGGCGTAGGGGTTGCCCTGATCCAGGGGTTGAGCTACGTGTCCTCTATGCTTTGGCTAGAAGGATTAAGCGGTTGGCAAGGGTATCTACTAACCAGTTTATTCTATGCCTTGGGTGGGCTGGCTTGGAGTATCGTTGCCCTGGGCTTAAGTCCGTACCTAGAAGGACTTTTTGATGTGGTTACCCCGATCCGACTGGCGGAACTTTCCAATCCCAACTGTGGCCTGCTCAAACGCTTGGTCACAGAGGCCCCCGGTACTTATCAGCACACCCAATTTGTGGCTAATTTGGCTACAGCGGCGGCCCAAGCCCTCGGTGATAACGCTGACTTAGTGCGGGTGGGATGTTTGTACCATGACATCGGCAAAATGAAACGGGCACAATACTTTATTGAAAATCAAATGGGCTTGCCTAATCCCCATGATCAAATTGATGACCCTTGGCGGTCGGCCCAGATCATCCGTGATCATGTGGCGGATGGTTTGAAATTGGCCCAGCAATACAACTTACCTAAAGTGATCCGGGCTTTTATTCCTGAACATCAGGGGACGATCTTGATTGCTTATTTTTATCACCAAGCCCGTCAAGGGGGAGAACAACCCGTGGCGGAAGCGGACTTTCGTTATAGCGGTCCGATTCCCCAATCTAGAGAAACTGGGATCGTGATGTTAGCGGATGCCTGTGAAGCAGCCCTACGTTCTTTTAACAACAATCCACGGGGTATGGACCCCCTCACGACCGTACGCAGGATCCTCCAAGCCCGTTGGGATGAGGGGCAATTAATCGATTCGGGGTTACGCGAAGAAGAATTGGATCTGGTGGCCTGTACGTTTATTAAGATCTGGCGTGAAACCAATCACAAGCGGATCCGGTACCCTAATCAAGCCGGGGGAGTTGAGCTGCGTCGCCGGTCATTAGCCAGTAAAAATTCCTAATGCGGCCTTACCACAGTATTCCTATATGGGAGTGTGGCGAACCCTTGCGTGCTTTACCTGAGGACATTCCGCGCTGTATACCCCATGTCTACCAGGCCCTCGGCGCGCCCTATGCAGGGGTATCCCCCTTTGATCTGCGCGTCGGAGTCGTTACGCGTTTACTCCAGGCCCAGTCTTGGTTAGATCACCAGCAATCGGGGCTAAGGATTCAAGTCTTTGATGGTCTACGCCCCCTAGCCGTACAGCATTTTATGGTGGAATGGACTTTTGCTCAGGAGCTCGCCCGGACTGATTATGATCCTGAGCAGCTTACGGATCACCAAAGGAGCGAAATCTATGGGCGGGTATATCAGTTTTGGGCAGAACCCAGGGCTGATCTAACCCCACCCCACAGTACGGGGGCTGCCATAGATGTGACGTTGATCGATCAAACAGGTCAACCCTTAGATATGGGGTCTCCCATTGATGAAGTCTCCGAGCGCTCATTTCCGGATCATTTTGAACCTGATGGCACAGGCGCTCTATTTCACCAGCGGCGTAAGCTCCTCTATGACGCTATGCGCTCCGCAGGATTTGAGCGTCACCCCCAAGAATGGTGGCATTTTAGTTACGGAGATCAATTTTGGGCTTGGTTGACCGGAGCCACCTATGCTTTTTATGGCAAGGCATAGCTGATCGTTAGGTTATAAGTAGAACGTAGCCTTTCTGAATAGTTTGATCAGCCGGTGATTTATTGCCTTGTGGGCTGTATAACATTACAAACGTGCTGTTATGATTCGAGTGGAAAGATACAACGCTGCATGATCACTGGTTGGGCATCTATGACGAACGCTTCTCTTTGCGATGCCAATAAGGCCGTTGGGCTCGAGGTGCGTGACTTTATTGTGAATGTTCCTGATGCAAAAGAGGAGTCCATTACTGACTATCTCGTTTGGAAGTGGCGTCTGTTGGATGCGCGGTTCAAGTATATCAATACGAGGACATTTACGAGACAGGAGGAAAGCTCGACCACCGGCGCCGATTTCGAGCTTGAACTATGGCTTGTCGGGCGGACAAAATGTGT
>JANNOF010000175.1:0-12391 GCA_031398925.1 Gloeobacteraceae cyanobacterium SOY_34_metabat_371
TCACATTGGACAGAATTTTTTAGACCGCTTACCCGTCGGGCTAAGGGCTGAAATTGAAGAACCCTTAGTCAAAGTAGTCTCCGGGAGCCTAGAACTCGCCGAGTGCCGGGTACTCTTGACCGATCCCCGCCGGACCTTACAGGTGCTTATGTCCCCCGTCCTCAAGGGACGTAAGGTCGATGGGGTGGTACTTACTATTCAAGACATTTCCCGTGAAGCGGAACTCAACGAAGCCAAAAGTCGGTTTATCAGTAATGTATCTCACGAGCTGCGGACCCCGCTTTTTTGCATTAAATCGTTTATTGAGACCCTATTAGATTATCAAGACGAGTTAGATGAAGCCCAAAAACGAGAATTTTTGACCACTGCCAATCAAGAAACCGACCGTTTAACCCGCCTTGTGAACGATGTATTGGATCTTTCTAAGCTCGAATCCGGCCGAGAATATCTGCTAGAACCCATGGATCTCTCCCAAGCCGTAGAACAAACCCTCCGTACCTATGTCCTCAGTGCTCAGGAAAAAAATATTACGCTGGGTAAAGAGTTTGGCCCCAATTTGCCCTTGGTCCTGGGAAACTATGATCTCTTAACGCAGCTTTTGGCAAATCTGTTGGGGAATGCCCTGAAATTCACCCCGGCGGGGGGTAGGGTCACGATCCAGATTCACTGTTATTGTGACGGGGAACTTGAAAGAGTCCGTTTAGCCGTTCAGGATACGGGTATTGGCATTGATCTAGAAGATCAAAAAAAGATTTTTCAACGATTTTATCGGGTTGAGAATAAAGTCCATACGCTAGAAGGGACAGGTTTAGGGCTATCAATCGTGAGTAATATTGCCGAAAAACACAACACGCAAATTCAGATCGAGAGTGTAGTGGGCCAAGGTACAACCTTTTGGATCGATCTTGATCCCTATCACGAAGCCCGTGACTATGCCCCAGTTTAGCTATTCACGGCGCGCCTTCGGATGTTTAACATTGGGGTGGGCTTTAGGGGCTCAAGCCCAAGACCGGCGTTTGGCGTGGGGTTTTGATCTAGATTGGTCTTTGATCCGTAGTCCAGACCAACTCGGTGCCCTAGCTGCCCTTTGGCAACCCCTAGGCGCTCCCATTGTGACGTTTCCGGGTTTGACTCTGGGTTTAGCCCAGCCCTATGACCTCCGGGAACGTCATTGGAAGACCCCCCAAGGGAACGTGCCTTTGAATTATTTGTTTACGTTTCTAAGGGCTACCCAAACTATTCCTTTGTTAGTGTTTCCTGGAACACAGGAGCCTCAAGTCGGCGTAAGCTTAGTCCAACAAATTTTAGCCGAAGGGCGCATTCCCTATGTTTTAGTCGGTGGATCAGGGAGGGGCAGTGGTTCTCAACTAGATCAGCTAAAAAAAATTTTACCCCTAGACCGCATTGGAGCCGTAGAAGCCCCGACGAATCAAGGGCTGGCTTTGGCTTATGTTCCCCGTCAAATAGTAATTGCGACCGCGCCCCAGGCCACCCAAAGACGTGAAGTGGCCCTAGCCTTACGTCCGTTTTTGCAGGATCCCTGTTGGTTTTTGGGCGTTGATGCGGCCCCCACCGATCTTGCCCTACAGATGTACATGGTGGGCTGGTTGGTGCGCCAAAAAGAAGTCAGTCTGACCCTAGCCGGTGATTTTATGGGTACTACCGGGTTAGTAGACCTTGAGTTACGGGCTAATCCCGCGTACACAGGGTGGCGGGAGCAGCGCGCCATGGTCTTTGGGAGTTAAACCCCAGGGGTATAGGCTGTCCAGACATATTCAGTCAAATCAAGGCCGTATTCACGAGCAACTTGATTGATACCGTTTTTCTGGATCGTGCGTAGGGTCTGAGCAGCAACTTTGATCCGCACAAAGCACTTTTGTTCAGGATCCCATAACCGCTTCCATTGCAGGTTAGGTTGCTGGAGCTTTTTGGTGTGGCGGTTGGAGTGGGATACGGAATAGCCGTTATTGGCTTTCTTACCCGTGATCGCGCAACGACGTGACATAAGGCCCTCTAGAGGCAAACGATCTCCTATAGTACTACGTGCTGCTGCGTATTCCTCAAAAAATCAGACTTATCCGTAGGATCTAGAAAGTGAACCACAAGCCATGCTTAAGCGCGCAAAAAATAAGAAGCTTAGTTTTTATTGCAGCTTGCGGGGGCGCGGCAAGGGGCCGTCGGTACGCGGGCGGGTAGGCCGAAATTCAGTACGTACATCCGTGGGTTCTGCTCGTTCAGGGGCGCGTTCGGGCTTACGGGGTTTGGGCGGGCCTTGGACCCCTTGGGGGCGTTGGCTAAGCTGTTGGATGATTGCGGCTTCGGGGAGGCCCTTTAGGTCAAGCCACACTTGATTCATATCGTCAAAATCACGAAAAATATACCGTAGCGGCGTATCTTGGACCCCTAACGCCACGATCAAATATTGTTCAGCAACCCGGTAGCCTTGGAGGGTAATAGTACCAGGCACGATTTGACAAAGGAGGAACGTATCTTGCATTGAGTACATCATCCTAAGGGGTATAGGGCTATTGTGACACCTAGACGGCTCAGATGAGTAAAGGCTTTAACGGGTTTGTCGCAGCGCTTCGTAGAGTACGATGCCGACACTGACCGCAAGGTTAAGGCTGCGCACCGCCCCGGACATGGGGATCCGTACCCCAGGATAATCACGCAGCATTTCTGGGGGTAAGCCCTGGGTCTCGGGGCCAAATAGCAAGGCATCGGAGGCTTCAAAGTTAAAGTCCCAATGATCGACCGCTCCGCGTACACTCAAGGCCACAATCCGGCCGGGGGGACGTTGGGTTAGATATTCTTGCCAATGACGGTGACGCTTAAGGTGCACCTGGGGCCAATAATCCAGCCCAGCCCGTTTAAGTTGTCGGTCGTCGAGTTGAAATCCCAAGGGTTCGATCAAATGCAAAGGACAGTCTACGGCGGCACAGGTCCGGGCAATAGTACCTGTATTGGGGGCAATCTCCGGTTGGTACAGAACGATATGCAGGTGTGATCCTCAATCCGATCCGGTCCTACGGTATCATGAGGGGCAAAACCTGTTGGGGCAAGACATGGCTATTAGAGTTGCGATCAATGGCTTTGGACGCATTGGAAGAAATTTTTTGCGCTGCTGGTTAGGCCGGGCTCACAGCGACATTGAAGTTGTGGCAATCAATGACACGTCTGATCCTAAAACCAATGCCCATTTGCTTAAATACGATTCCATGCTGGGAACCTTTAATGCTGATATTCAGCAGGATCAAAATTCAATCACTGTTAACGGTCATGTCCTCAAGTGCGTCTCTGACCGCAACCCCCTCAATTTGCCCTGGCGTGAGCTAGGCATTGACTTGATCATTGAAGCCACTGGGGTTTTCATCAGTTCCGATGGGGCGGGCAAGCACATCGAAGCTGGGGCTAAAAAAGTTTTGATCACCGCTCCGGGTAAAGGCTCAGACATTGGCACCTTTGTGATGGGGGTCAATGATCAAGCTTATGACCACACCAAGAACAACATTATTTCTAATGCCTCCTGCACCACCAACTGCCTAGCGCCTGTGGCTAAAGTCTTGCACGAGCAATTTCGTATCATTCGGGGCACAATGACCACGATCCACTCCTATACGGGTGATCAGCGCTTGCTGGATGCCAGTCACCGGGATCTGCGTCGCGCCCGTGGTGCGGCTTTAAGTATTGTGCCCACCACCACTGGGGCCGCCAAAGCGGTTAGTCTCGTTTTACCCGAACTCAAAGGAAAACTGGATGGCTTGGCCTTCCGCGTACCTACGCCCAACGTCTCCGTCGTGGACTTGGTCGTTGAAGTAGAAAAATCCACTAGCGTTGCAGTAGTCAACCAAGCCATGCGAGATGCCGCCCATGGTGCGCTTAAAGGGATCCTTGAAGTGTCTGATCTACCCTTGGTTTCCATTGACTACCGCTCTAACGATGCGTCTTCCATCGTCGATTCTGAACTAACGATGGTGATGCAAGATAACCTGGTCAAAGTAGTTGCCTGGTACGACAACGAATGGGGATACTCGCAACGGGTTGTCGATCTTGCTGAACTGGTGGCGCGTAAATGGGCCTAGGGTCGTTGTACCACCACAAAGCCCCGTGTCTTGCCTGAAGCTCGGTCAATACCCCCCATCGCTTGCCAGAGTTGGTCACTTTTAACCCAGACGGGCGGGTATTTGTACCGAGATACATCTAAAATCAAAAATCGATCAGCCTGGGCATTGTAGGCGGCGAGGGGTGAAATATGCCCCCCTCCCTCTTGGCCCAGGCTTTTTCGTGAATAGTTGATCAAGACAAAATTGCCCGGCTCTTTGAGATTCGTTTGGGCCAACGCGCGAAATTGCTCCAGGCTACTGTCGCTCTGATGATAGATCTTAGTTTGGACAGGATAGGTCGCCAAAAGTTGCCCCAATTGCTCAAGGGTCATGCCGCCCCTAGAGACTTGATCCCCCGTTAAAACTGTTTGGGCCGTGGGGCTAAAAAAATTCTCTTGGGTAAAGGTCCGGTAGGGTCCATACTCTGGAGCTTGGGGTGCAGGTATGCCCAAGGCATTGAGGATCATGACGCTACTGGCAACGCCACAAAACGCGCCATTTTTTTGGGTAATAAACTGATTGCTCAAGGGGAAATAGTCTTGACGGGCGGTACTTGCCATCAGTAGTTCTTGTCCCTGCAGACTATCTACTGCTACTAGATCTTGGGGTAAAGAGAGCGTCTGAGCCTGAGTACCGGTGATACTGAGCAATAGAAGCCCTAGGGCTAAGGATCGTAGGGCTGCGTGCATGACTATCCTCCATGAGGGTTTGGTTTGTCCACTATACCCAAAACCTTAGACAATTCTTACGCACCGATTACGATTTTGCGGTAGTATAAAAAGCTGCGTGTTAATTGATCCACCATGCCTAAGATGAAAACCTGTAAAGCGGCGGCCAAACGCTTTGAGCTAACGGGTAGTGGCAAACTCCGGCGTAAGCGCGCTGGGGGTAAACACTTGCTTGAGCATAAGAGCGGCAACCGCCTGCGTTCTTTGGGCGATAAAGCTGATGTACAAGCGACCGATCTGTACAAAGTTACCCGCCAATGCCCCTACGTCAAATATCTTAGACATAAATAAGACGCTCAAGAAAAGAGGTTGTCATGGTCCGCGTCAAACGGGGTAATGTTGCCCGCAAACGCCGTAATAAAATTCTCAAACGTGCCAGTGGTTTTGTCGGTTCGCACTCTAGGCTCTTTCGCCCTGCCAACCAACAGGTAATGAAGGCATTGCGTTATGCCTATCGTCACCGCCGCGAGAAAAAACGTGATTTTCGTTCCCTGTGGATCACCCGCTTAAATGCGGCGGCCCGCATCGAAGGGATCTCCTACAGTCGTTTGATCGATTGCCTGAACAAGGCTGAGATCCGGCTCAACCGTAAGATGTTGGCCCAGTTGGCGGTTCTACATCCCCAGGTCTTCTCCCAAGTGGTTGCTGTCGCCAGAAATCCCTAGTTGTGCCTTGGATCAAGATAATCAGTCTTTTGGGACTGTTAGGTCTACTGCTGCCCGTCCACGCTAAGCCCCTCACTGCGATCCAAGAGCGTGGGGTACTAATAGTAGGCATTTACCCTAGCGGTTTCCCCTTGGCCTTTGAAGATGGCCCTGGGGAATGGCGGGGTTTGGAGCCAGACCTAGCCCGTCAATTGGCGGTGGATCTTTTTGGTACCGTCCAAGTTGAATTTCGCCCTTTACTGCTCACAGAACGCATCAAGGCGATTGAAACGGATCAGGTGGATCTGGTTATTGCCAATTTGACCGTAACGGTAGACCGGGCACGGATAATTGATTTTTCTACGGATTATTACCGCACTTATGGATCCCTAGCCCTCAAAGCCGGGGACTCGGCCCAGAGTTTAGGGGACTTAAACACAGCCCGAATCGCTGTACTACCGGGATCTAGTACGTTAGAGCGGCTGAAACACCTATTGCCAAAGGCAGAAGTTGTCCCCGTAGCCAACTATGCGCTAGCCCAAAATGCACTGCAAACAGGTCAGGTTCGGGCTGTGGCGGCCGATAATATAGTTTTTGCCGGATGGATGAAACAAGGGGTTCCCCTACGGGTCTTGCCCGTGCCCCTAGGGGGATATGTTGTAGGCATGGGTCTTCCTAAAGGTCTGCCGAGTAGCGATTGGCGTGATTGGGTCAACAGCCGGATCCGCGTTTGGCAAAGTACAGGCTGGTTAGCGCAGATCCAAGAGCGTTGGCGTATAAACGCAGCACCCTAACCTGGGGATGGGATCAAAGCCCTGATCCGCACTGCACAGGCTTTGAGTTCTGGTTGCCCAGAGTCAGGATCAGCTTCGGGATGGGTCAGGCTATTGGCACAGCTATCCTCGGCCCAGAGTGCGCCCCAATGCATGGGCACAAAGACGACTCCGGGGGCAATGGCACGGGTTACGCGAATGGGAAAGCGGGCGGAACCACGGCGGGAAGTGACCTCTACCCAGTCGGCCTCCTGGAGCTTTAGTTCCTGGGCATCACGGGGATGCATTTCTAAAAAAGGTTCCGGGTGCATGTGTTGGATCTTCGGGATCCGTCCAGTCCGGGTTTGGGTATGCCAATGACCGTAGAGCCGACCGGTGGTTAACACCAAAGGATAGGAGTCATCGGCGGGTTCGGCGAGCCCGCGACTATGAATTACACCAAAATAGGCCCGTCCATCACTCGTTGGAAACCGATGATCGGTATAAAGTCTAGATGCCCCGCGCGCGCTGCCCTGGGCATAGGGCCATTGCTGCGGGCCCTTTTGATCGAGCTGTGCATGACTGATCCCGGTCATATCGCACACACGGTTTTGGGTCAGTTGGGCAAATTCGGCAAAAATTTCAGCAGCATTGATAAAGGTAAATTGATCCTTAAAGCCTAAACGACGCCCCACTTCAGCAAAAATGCGCCAATCTTCCCAAGCTTCACCGGGGGGACGACGAAATGGACGACAAAGGGTAACCCGTCGCTCCGAGTTGGTCATCACCCCTGTTTTTTCGCACCATTGGGCTGCGGGTAAGAGTAAATGGGCAAACGCCGCCGTTTCCGTAGGGTAATAGCAGTCTTGATAAACCGTAAAGGGCGAAGCTAAAAGGGCTTTTTGGGTACGTTCTTGATCCGGCAAACTCACCGCTGGATTGGTGGCGGCGATCCAAAATAGGCCCACTTGTTTATTTTCGAGGCCCAGGATCATCTCCCAAACCGTGCGCCCTGGATAGGGATCGATGGACCCTAGGGGTAAACCCCAATGCTGCTCAACCGTTGCCCGGTGCTGGGGATTTTTGACGGAACGATAGCCCGGTAGCAGATGGGCTAATCCGCCCGCTTCTCGGCCTCCCATGGCATTGGGTTGCCCGGTCAGGGAAAAGGGCCCGGCTCCAGGTTTACCGATCTGCCCGGTCAAAAGATGTAGATTAATGATCCCCCGGACCTTGGCCGTGCCTTCGGTGGATTGATTGACCCCCATGGACCATAGGGAAAGCACCCGTTTTGCTTCACCCCAATAGCGGGCACAAAGCTCTAGATCATGAATCGAGACCCCACACCGACGGGCCACCCTATCCGGGGTGTACTGTTCCATAACCCCTTGAAAGGAACTAAAGCCGTTGGTATGGGCCGCAATAAAGGCTTGATCCGCGTAGCCCCCTTGCCAGAGTAAATAGGCGATCCCGTGGAGCAGATCAATATCAGTGCCGGGTTGAATTGCTAGATGCAAATCAGCCACTTGGGCCGTTGGGGTACACCGGGGGTCCACCACGATCAATTTGACCTTAGGATTGCGGCGATGATGTTTTTGCAAACGATTAAAAATAATGGGATGACATTCGGCGGTATTGGTGCCGATTAAAAAGGCACAATCGGTTAATTCCAGATCATCGTAGGAACAGGGTGGACCATCGGAGCCAAGGCTCTGGATATATCCTGACACGGCTGAAGACATACACAGCCTAGAGTTAGCATCAAAATTATTGGTCCCAAGGCAGCCCTTAACCAGCTTTTGCGCCGTGTAATAGTCTTCGGTTAAAAATTGTCCTGATCCATACACACAAATACCATCAGGACCATAGGTTGCCTGTACCTCCTGGATGCGGGTGACTATTTTGGCTAGGGCTTGATCCCAACTGATACGCTCAAAAGGATGATCCAATTGTTCGCGAAACATGGGGTACAGCAGGCGGTCCTTATCGAGGGATTCCAGTACTGTGGCCCCTTTGACACAGACTTGACCCAGACTAGAGGGATGTTCGCGGTCACCGCGAATTTTGCCTGCCTCCGGGAGGACTTCGAGACCACACCCCACCCCACAGTAGGGACAAAGGGTTTTGATCACTAAATTGGGATCAGCCATGATTAATCAGCGAGTACGGGGCTGGCAAAACGGTCATAGAGAAAAGTCATGATCTGGTTGCGGAGCGTATAAAAAGCCGGGTCTTCCATGATCTCTTCTCGGGCACGGGGACGCGCGAAGGGCACCGTATAAACCTCACCAATGGTGGCTTCGGGGCCATTGGTCATCATCACAATCCGGTCGGCTAGGAGAATGGCCTCGTCTACTTCGTGGGTCACCATAAGTACGGTTGTACGGTTGGCTTCCCAGATCTTGAGGACTTCATCTTGCATTTCTTCACGGGTCAGGGCATCTAAGGCCCCAAAGGGCTCATCTAGGATCAAGACTTTAGGACGGATCGCTAGGGCCCGCGCAATGGCAACCCGTTGTTTCATACCGCCAGAAAGTTCTTTCGGCTTTTTTTGGGCATTGGGGGTTAGACCGACCATCTCAATGTACTGACGTGCGGTCTCCTGACGCTCGGTATCCGGTACGGAGGGTTGCGTCGCTTTAATTGCTAAAAGCACGTTGTCGTAAGCACTCAGCCAAGGCAAAAGCGAATAATTTTGAAAGACCATCATGCGATCCGGGCCGGGTTCGGTTACCTGTTTGCCCTCTAGGATCACACCCCCGTAGGTTGCCTGACTCAAGCCTGCGACCATATTTAACACCGTCGATTTACCGCAACCGGAATGACCTAAAAGGGCGATAAATTCCCCTTCTTGGATCTTGAGGTTGACCTCTTTTACGGCGGTAAAGGGGCCTTTGGGCGTGGGGAAGACCTTAGTAATCGCACTCAATTCTAAAAAAGCTGGGAGCATGGTTCACCTCAGGCAGAGTGGAGCAGACGAGAGGGAAATTTTAAGGCGGTAGTCTTAAGCTCTTGTTTGATCGCCAAGGCCCGCAAATAGGCCAAGGGATCCCTGGGATCAAGCATTAAATCAGGGGGCAAGGTTTCTTCGGGGGTGGGAAAACTTAATTCCAATTGTGTACAAGCGGTTTGAAACGCATCTTCCAGATAAACCCGGTCCAGTAGATCGGGCCAATTTTCGGGAAAGGGTACCAATCCCCAACGGGCTAATTGGGTTAAGATCCACAGCCGTTCACTGCGGCTCCCCAAGGCCCCGCCAAACTGGATAAAATCTGGTACCGGAGCGGTTTTGCCGGTGCCGTAATCATAATGGCCCGATAGTCCCATCGCTCCATAGCTGGCATCCGCATTGACATATTGTTTTTGCAGCACCAAACGGGTTACTTCGGCGCGGTGTTCCGGGGCATTACAAAAGGCACAGGCTTCGAGTAGGGCCTTGATCAAGGCTAAGTGTTGATCTGGGTTCGCCTGGGCCCAGGACTCCTTGAGTCCCAGTACCTTTTCTGGGTGTCCCGCCCACAGGTCTAAGCTGGTAGCCGGGACAAATCCTAAGCCCTCATGCACGGCCCGGGCATTCCAGGGTTCCCCTACACAGTAGCCGTCAATATTGCCTGATTGGAGATTGGCGACCATTTGGGGCGGTGGGACGGCGACAAGTTTCAGATCCCGGTCTGGATTGATCCCGGCACTGGCTAACCAATGACGCAATAGTAAATTATGCATTGAGGCCGGGTGAACCATGCCCAGGGTGTGCTGTTTACCCGAGGTGTCTTGATCCAAATAACGCTTTAAGTCCTGGGCCGTGTGGATGCCTAGATCATAAAATCGTTTACTTAGGGTAATGGCGTTGCCCCCGCGCGATAGGGTTAGGGCCGTAACCAGCGGGTTCTTATGGAGGGTTTCCATAAGGGGCATTCCGGCGACCATTTGGGACGCCTGGAGCCGGTCTTCTAGTACCCCTTGGAGGGCTGTCTTCCAACTGGATTCCCGCGATAACGTGACATTCAAACCATATTTGGCAAAAAAGCCTTTTTCCTGGGCGATCACCAATGGGGCACAGTCCGTCAGGGGTACAAACCCCAAGGTGATCGTGGCTTTGCTCGCTACAGGCAGGGGCGCGCTCGACTTCGCTTTTTTGGCCTTATTCAGGTAGTACAGGAGTTCGTTACGCTGCCGATAATAGTTGGGATCATTAATGACTTCGATCCGTTTACGGGGGCGGGGCAGTTCGACGGTCATGATCTCAGCGACTTTAGCGGCAGGACCATTGCTCATCATCACGATCCGGTCTGAGAGCAATAACGCTTCATCCACATCATGGGTGATCATGACTACGGTGATCCGGTGGGCTTCCCAGATCTGCAAAAGCTGTTCTTGGAGACGGCCCCGCGTGAGCGCATCTAGGGCGCCAAAGGGTTCATCTAACAGCAAAACCTTAGGGCGGGTTGCCAAGGCCCGGGCGATCCCGACCCGTTGGCGCATCCCCCCAGAGATCTCCCCTGGTTTCTTATCCGCCGCCGCTTGGAGATTGACGAGGGTAATATGTTCTTCAACGAGGGCCGCGCGCTCACCTTCAGAACGGTCGGTATAAACCGAATTGACCGCTAGGGCGATATTTTGCCGCACCGTGAGCCAAGGCAATAACGAGTGGTTCTGGAAGGCCACCATCCGGTCTGGCCCTGGCTCACGCACGATCTGGCCATCCACTACTACCCGACCCGCAGTAGCCGGACTTAACCCGGCGACCATATTGAGCACCGTAGATTTGCCACAGCCTGAATGCCCAATGATCGCGATGAACTCCCCTTCATTAATTTCCAGGTTGACCCCGCGGAGCGCCTCATAGGTCTTACCTCCTGAGGAAGTGAAGATCTTGCCTGCATTTTGGATCTCTAGAAAGGCCATGATTTCTACTCCTTGAGGGCGTTCGTATGCTGAAGTGATCGGGCTGCCTAAACGGAGTCAAAGGCAGGATTTATTCTGATGCGATTAGCAATTTACCGGTATAGAAGACGATCTTATCGAGGGCAAAGCCCACGATGCCGACGTAGACCACCGCTACGATCAGGTCACTGATGCGCGAACTGTTGTAGCTATCCCAGATAAAAAAGCCGATCCCCACGCCCCCCGTGAGCATTTCCGCCGCCACAATGGCGAGCCACGCCAAGCCCACGGCAATCCGCAAACCCGTAAAGATATAGGACGCTGCCGAAGGGAGGAGGATCTGAAAAAAGTAGGTCGTCCGAGAGAGTTTTAGCACACTCGCCACGTTGCGATAATCCTGAGGGGTTGCCATCACGCCCACGGCGGTATTGATCACAATGGGCCATACCGAGGTGATGAAGATGACAAAAATTGCCCCAGGCTCCGCCTGACTCAAGGCAGCCAAGGCAATGGGCAACCAAGCCAAGGGCGGTACCGTGCGTAGTACTTGGATCAAAGGATCAACCGCAATGCGGAAGGTCTTGAGGGACCCGAGTAAAATACCTACGCTCACCCCGATTATCGCGGCTAAAGAATAGCCAATGGCCACCCGTTTGAGACTTTCGAGCAGTTGCCACCCCAAGCCCTTATCGTTGGCCCCATTATCAAAAAAGGGATCGACGATGAGCGGTAGCGACTCTGTGAGCACCTGAGCAGGCCCAGGGATCTGACCGATTTTGCCCAAGGCGCTCAAAAATTGCCAGACCCCCAAAAAGATCCCTAGGGCCAATAGCGGCAACAACACCTGGGCGACCCATTCCGGCAAAACTGGCTGATTATTGGCTTGGGGTGCGGCAATTGCCATGGGCTTAACAACTTTCTCTTCAGAGGTAACGGTCATGGCGGATCCTTGCTAGGTGAGTGAATTTAAACCAACTTTTTGATCTTGACTGCCTTGAGGTAGGCTTCGGGGTTTGCCGGATCAAACTTGATCCCGTCAAAGAACTTTTCTACGCCACGAGAAGTACTCTTCGGGATAGCCGCCGTTTGACCCATGCCTTTGGCAGCTTCTTTCCAAAGATCTTCACGATTGACCGCATTGACGAGCTTTTTAGCATCGGTTTTGACCGGAAGGATACCCCAGCGCAACAGCCCCCACGTCATGAAATTTTGGAAAGATAACGCTTCCTATCCCTTTAAAAGCCATGATCTATGGTTCCTTACCGAAGAGATGCGCTGGG
>JANNOF010000260.1:0-3030 GCA_031398925.1 Gloeobacteraceae cyanobacterium SOY_34_metabat_371
ATGCTTGAGGGCACGGTTGCCAATGTCCCACCTCAGGGTGGACGCAAGCATCCGTATCAGGAATACATCCAGATCGACACCACCAATATTCTCTTTATCTGTGGTGGGGCCTTTGTGGGGTTAGAGCGGGTGGTTGAGCAGCGCATCGGGCGTAAGTCCATTGGCTTTATTCAGCCTGAAAATCTCCAGCGCGAAAAACGCTTAACCGAGTCTTTTAAGTATCTCGAACCCGATGATCTGGTGAAATTTGGCCTGATCCCAGAGTTTATCGGGCGGGTGCCCTCGGTGGCAATTCTAGAACCCTTGGATGAAGAAGCCCTCAAAGCCATTCTCACCCAACCTAAAAATGCCCTGCTCAAGCAGTATCAGCGCTTGCTCCAGATGGACAATGTGGATCTGACTTTTGAGCCAGATGCCATTGAAGCCATTGCCCGTGAAGCCTATCGTCGCCGCACAGGTGCTAGGGCCTTACGGGGGATTGTGGAAGAATTGATGCTCGACATCATGTATGAATCTCCTTCGCGCCCGGAACTAGACCGGTGTAATGTCACCAAAGAAATGGTAGAGCAACGGTCTACGGCGGATGTTTTATTTCACCCCAGTACCTTAGCTACGCCTGAATCGGCCTAATGACCTACTGTTTGGCGCTTTTGAATGCCCAAGGGCTCGTTATGCTTGCCGACACCCGTACCCATTCGGGTGTTGATCATATTCATATCAATCCTAAATTATTTGACTTCTCACTACCGGGTGAGCGGGTTTGTTTTCTGATGACCTCCGGTAATCGGGCGGCAACCCAAGGGGCCTTGGCGCTGATCCGTCAAGACCTACGTCATCAGAAAGACCCTAATATCCATAGTTTTGAAACATTACATGAAGTGGCAACCTATGTGGGCGAAAAATTACGCCAAGTCGCAGCCCGTGACCGGATTTATTTAGAGCAAGATAACTTCAATTTCAATCCTAACTTTATAGTGGGGGGACAACTCCCCGATCAGCCCCCGGAGCTTTATCATATCTACTCCCAGGGCAATCATATTCAAGCGAGCTATGAGACGCCTTTTTTGCAACTGGGGGAAAGTAAATATGGCAAACCCATCCTAGACCGGGGCTACCGTTTTGATGCCCCCCTGTTTACCCTGGCGGTTAAGTATGCGATGCTCTCCATGAATTCTACTATTCTCAGCAATGCCTCCGTTGGCCCACCTTTGGACCTGGTGATCTATGAAGCCGATAGTCTTAAGGTCAATCATCGCCATCGTATCCAGGCTAATGACCCCTATTTGGTCAAGCTCCAAAAAACCTGGGAGCAATCCCTGAGACATGCGATCCAAAAGTTACCTGACTTTCCTTGGGAAGCGGAGAATTCTAACCTTACGCCCTATGGAAGTATTGAGTATGACAGTACGTTAGAGCCGATGAGTGGGCAGGAGCATTAGGATATGCGCAAAACACAGGATAAACGCAAAGCACCCCTTAGGTTTTTAGGACTTTTGCTCTTGGCTGGAATCAGTTGTGGGGCACTGGCCTATGTCGCCATAAATCCCAGCATTTTGCAGGTGTTTAGCCCTAGGGTATCGGTGGTAGAACCCACCGCCAGTATTGCTGAACCTGTGCCTGAACCCATCCCTCAGCCCCTCGAGATCCGGTCTGAGGCCAGGACGACCCGGATCCCGGTGATCATGTATCACGATGTGACTCCAGATAAGGAGGTTTCCTTTGATGTGACCCCAGAACGTTTTCGTGAACAGTTAGCCATGATCCGAGCCAATGGGTCTACCCCTATTTCGCTAGATCAGCTCACGGCCTACCTTACGAAGGGGGAAGCCCTGCCCCCCAAGCCGATTGTATTGACTTTTGATGATGGCTATTTGGGGCAATTAACCTATGCCTATCCCCTGCTCCAAGAATTCAACTACCCTGCCGTATTTTATGTACACACTGCTTTTGTCGGTTCCTTAGCGGGCCGCCCCCACATGACTTGGGAGCAACTCCAACAGATCTCCAAGGAAGGTTTAGTCTCGATCCAATCCCATACGGTTAATCACCCAGCCGATTTAGGGGCTATGGACTATGAAAAAATTTATTTTGAACTGGCCGAGTCAAAAAAGACCCTAGAAGCAAAGCTCGGCAAACCGATTCAGCACTTGTGCTACCCCACGGGTAAGCGGGATGCACGGGTTGTTGCCATCGCTAAGGAACTGGGTTACATCACCGCGACGACGATGGACGATGACTATGTGGGCACCTCGCGGGGCCTTTTGGAACTTAATCGCTTTGGGCAATCCCAACTGGCTCAGGCCCTCGAAAACAGTACGGATGTGCCTGATCCTGATTTGGCGATCTCAGAAGTTAAAGTTGATTTCACCCGCCCTCTGAGCTATATGCAGGTGGGGATCGGAGATGTGGAACTTTCCATGGCCCTAGGGGGCCAGCCCTATACGGTCCACGGAGATCAACGTTATAACTTGAAGGATTATCAAACCCAAGTGACCAATGGCGCTGCGGCGGTGACAGGGAGTTTCTTTCCCCTCCGTACCCGTACCCCAGCTAAGCTCATTGGTCCGGTTTTGGCGCGCAATGAAGGTGTGTTTATCAGCCCACCCCTAGAGGAAACAGGCAATTTAGATGGACGGCCCTTGGTCTTGATCGGCGCAGACCGCATGATCTTTGCGCCCATGAATCGCGGGTACTTGCTAGATGAGGCGGGAGTCCGGTCTTTAATGCCCGAAGCCCAGGATGTTTTTTTAGCAGGTACTTGGCTCGTGCGGGCCGGGGTAGCCCAAACTGCGGATCAGATGAAAAAATTGATCGACAGTTATGCACAGGTCCGCCATCGGTCCTTTATTGGGGTCACAGGAGAGGGACGTTTTGTCGCCGGGATCACCCATAATCGTCGTAGTGCGCCTTCCTTAGCCCAGGCTTTGGTTCAGGCGGGGGTCCAAGAAGCAGTCCTGCTGGATTCTGGAGCCAGTACGGATTTAGTTTTTCGGGGACAATCTCTGGTGCAATATGAACCCCGTCCGGTGC
>JANNOF010000215.1:0-3473 GCA_031398925.1 Gloeobacteraceae cyanobacterium SOY_34_metabat_371
AGCCGCCACCGAAGCCTACAGTACCCTAGCGGGAGCCTTTAGCCGGATCAATCGGCAACGGGATATTGTCTTGGTCGATCAACGGGGGACGGGTAAATCTAATCCGCTGACCTGTCCTCAGCCGGAGGGCGCATCTTTAGAAGTAGAACTGTCGTTAACCGCCGTCCAAGCCTGTATTAAAAAACTGAAGGGCGACCCGCGTTTTTATCACACGGCGATTGCCATGCAAGACCTGGATCAGGTCCGTAACGCCCTGGGGTACGAGCGGATCAATCTCTATGGCGTTTCCTATGGCACCCGTGCTGCCCAGGTATATCTGCAAAATTATCCTGATCGGGTACGCAGCATGATCCTAGATGGCGTAGTTCCCCAAGACTGGAATCTAGGGGAGTCTATGGCCCAAGATGCCCAACGCTCCTGGGATTTGATCCAGACGCGCTGTATGGGCGATCCTAGCTGCCAAAGTCGGTTTCCTCAATTAGAACAGGAGTTTCAAGCCCTCCAAACCCGTCTTGTCCAACAGCCGGTCCAAGTCACGATTGCCCATCCCACCACCGGTAAGGCAACAATTGTCACGCTGAACCATACGCTCTTTATCAACCTGATCCGTTTATTTAGCTATACCCCGGAAACCGTAGTCCTCCTGCCCTTGGCGATTCATCAGGCCCACACAACGGGAGATTTTCGGCCCTTAGCGGCCCAGGCCCTTTTATCTTTTGGTCAAGTGGGCGAAACCCTCAATGAAGCCCTGCTCTTTTCGGTGATCTGCACCGAAGATGTCCCTTTTTATAAAACCCAGACCCAGGGCGCGACGTATTTAGGCGATTTTGCCGTGAATTTATACCGCTCTGGCTGTTCCGTCTGGCCCAAAGGAACCATCAGCCCTAATGCTAAAGTCCCGGTGCGCTCGGCGGTACCGACCTTGATCCTCTCCGGGGAAGCAGATCCCGTCACGCCCCCCGCCAATGGGGAACAGGTGGCCCAAAGCTTGAGTCAGAGTCTCCATTTGGTTGCCCCCGGTCAAGCCCATGTGGTGATTGGGCGGGGCTGTATCCCTCAGATTGCTGCAAAATTTATCGATCAGGGTACGGTACAGAGTCTAGATACCGCTTGTGTGCGTCAGATCCAAGCCCTACCCTTTTTTGTAGACTTCACCGGTCCTAGTCCTTGATCAATGGCACTACAATGAGATGCGTTCGAGATTAACCCGTGTTACCCGAAAACAACCTTCCCAAAAAATTAAAGGTCAAACCTAAAAACCGCCCCGCCCTCGCACAATGCAGCGAATGTGGGTTGTGCGATACGAGCTATTTACGCTATGCCAAATGGGCCTGCGCCTTTATCACCCAGCACGTAGAGGATCTAGAGCAACGGGCGCACGGACGGACCCGAAATTTAGATCAGGACAAGGAACTGTACTTTGGTGTGCAACGTGAAATGCTGGCGGCCCGCCGTAAACAGCCCCTCGAGGGTGCCCAGTGGAGTGGGATCGTAACGAGTCTGGCAATTAAGGCTTTAGAAACAGGCTTAGTGGATGCGGTGCTGTGTGTCCAAAGTGATCCCCAAGACCGCTTCACCCCCCGTCCCGTGTTAGCCCGGACCCCGCAGGAAGTGTATCAGAGTCGGATCAATAAACCGACCCTATCGCCTAATTTGTCCGTACTCGATCAAATTCCTGAACTGGGGATCAAAAAATTACTCGCCATTGGCGTGGGTTGTCAGATCCAAGCCCTCCGTACCGTTCAAGATAAATTAGGCCTAGAAGAACTCTACGTTTTGGGCACGCCCTGCGTAGATAATGTCACCCGTGAGGGACTCCAAAAGTTTCTCGATACGACGAGTCGTTCCCCCAATACGGTTGTGCATTACGAATTTATGCAAGACTTTCAGGTGCACTTTCGCCATGAGGACGGGAGTACGGAAACGGTCCCCTTCTTTGGCCTCAATACCAAGGAACTCAAGGAAGTCTTTGCCCCTTCTTGTTTGAGTTGTTTTGACTATGTAAATGGACTGGCGGATCTAGTCATCGGCTATATGGGCGCACCCTTTGGCTGGCAATGGATCGTGGCCCGTAACGAGACAGGCAGTAAACTCTTAGACCTCGTGCGTGATGATTTAGAATATACCGCTATTCCCGATCAAGGGGACCGTCATAAGGCCGTTCAACAATCTATCTCCCTCTACGATCAAGGCGTAACGATCCCGGTTTGGGTAGCCCGTCTTTTGGGCATTGTGATCAATCAGGTTGGCCCTAAGGGCTTGGAGTACGCCCGCTTTTCTATTGATTCGCATTTTGTCCGTAACTATCTCTATGTCAAGCGCAATTATCCTAATAAACTAGCAGCCCATGTGCCCGCCTATGCTCAACGGATTGTTGATCAATATCAATTGCCTAAAGAATAACGATCTAATTTTTACAAGAACAAGAGTAAGAGTGCGGGGGCCGGAACCTAGGGTTCCACCCCCGTTCCCCCACCCTCCGCATGGGAACACCTGTCTTCCCCATCCCCCCTCGCAGATGTCTCTATGGACGCACTGCTCTTCATCTGGATTGCGGTATGCCTTTGGCTCGCTCAGCGCCCCTCTATCCTTATCCTCCAAAACTCTTGTACCCCCACTTTAGGACTTCCCCCTGCCACAGGATCAAACCCGGCAAATGGTTTAAGCCCTATCCATTAAGTTCTAGCCTCAATTAATTCAAAAATCCTGATAGTCATTGATATTCAACGAACGAAAAGATGATATACGATACAATTCATACAATAAATTACGGCGTAACTCTTGATCCGAAGCTGTATGTGTATTAGCATCGATTGACTGTGAAGGTCCCAACACGATCTTAGTTGCCACTAGTGAACTTTTAAACGGGGAGCTTCACATCTCAACACCTCTAGGGAAGTTTATTCAGTAAATTTGAGATGCACTTTATCAAGGTTCAACGCCTGTCTCAAATCTTTAGTACACATTGAAAATATAATAAGTTTTTAATCCTAAGCCCTCTATCCCTAGGAAGATTATGATAACCCCCTATTTTTTCTTAAGCATGGCATTACTCTGGGGTAAATGAAATACTTCCCGTAGTTCACCTTTCTGAAGGGTAACAAGCAACGGATAACGGCAGGGAAAGATCTGCACGTCGTAGATCTCTGCAATTCCTTGGGTAAATTGCAGCCAACCTAGGACAGCCCCGGTTTTGATATTGATCGCATATACAGCACACTGAAGTTGCTCGGTACGCTGTTCAAGGGGTAAATTTTCAAATATTCCTTGATCCGTACGGTCCCGGAGTTTAGAAAGCCCCACAAAAGCAATGGGACCAACAAACGCTAAACCCCGCAAAAATCCAGGCAAAAATAAGAGGGCTTCCCAGCCGTGGGGGGTCATGATCCCTAGTTCACCCGTCCCGGAATTAAGCAGCCAAAGATCCCCTTGGTACAAGCGCGGAGCATGGGGCATACAAAGCCCCCGGTAGA
>JANNOF010000291.1:0-5280 GCA_031398925.1 Gloeobacteraceae cyanobacterium SOY_34_metabat_371
GGAAGGATCGGTCAGTACGGGAGGTTTGGTCGTAGTCAGCCTCTCTAGACAGCAAATAACAATCACCAATAATTCTGACGGTGTACAAGATGGCCCATTGTTTTTGAGTGTGAATGATCTTACCCTGGGGGCTACGCTTAACAACAGCACAGCTACCAATCCCAGTAATGCAGCGCCCATGATTGGTTTACCCCTTGAGCGTTTAGCGGTTGGCGCACAGACTACGGTGCTACTAGAGTTTTCTAACCCCACCCCCCAAGCCTTGAGCTTCACGCCACAATTAGTGCAGGGTGTAAACTCCAAACCCCGTCTTACGGCGTTCAAAAGAGGCTCCAAGATCCAAAAGACTAAAGAGTAGTCTCGTCTTGATAAGGCACCGGATCTTCACGACCAAGCTCCCGAAAGGCTTGGCGCCGCAACAGACAACTATCGCAGCGCCCACAGGCCAAGGCTTCACCAAGGTAGCAACTGTAGGTCAATTCCCAGGGAGCATCATGGCGGTCCCCCAGTTGGATAATTTCTTTTTTACCCAGTTGGATCAAAGGGGCAATGAGTTGAATAGGGTGGCCTTCTCGCCCGATCTTGGTGCCCAAACGGTAAACTTCCGCCATCGCCCCTAGATAATCAGGCCGACAATCGGGGTAGCCCGAATAATCTTGGATATGGGCCCCGATCAAGACTTTTTCAGCCCCCACCACTTCGGCGTAGCTCAGGGCAAAGGCCAAAAAGATCGTATTGCGGGCCGGTACATAGGTAATCGGTATCCCTTGACCCATTTCCGCGACAGAGCGGTCTTGGGGAACGGCTAAACCGCTTGTCAAGGCCGATCCACCCCACTGTCTGAGATCAAAGCGGACAACCCGATGCTCCGTTACCCCCGCCGCTTGCGCTATGGCTTGGGCGGCGGTGAGTTCCCGTTGATGGCGCTGTTGATAATCAAAGGAAAGGGCATAAAGACTATCGCCCTGGGCTTTGGCCCAGTAGAGGGTAGCGGTAGAATCTAGCCCGCCACTGAGAAGCACTACGGCTTTAGCCATTGCGAAATTCTTGATAGACCTCTTGCAGGATCGTTTCGGCACCCTGGGCCCGCAGTTTGTCCGCTAGGGCCTGACCCAAAGCTTCAGGATCCGTCGCCGGACCTGTATGTGTATCCCGGATCAGGAGCGTACCATCGAGACGGGCCACCATGCCTTCTAAGGTCAAGGTATCGTCCACTAGCGCAGTGCGGACCCCAATGGGAACCTGACAGCCCCCTTCTAGAGCGCGTAAAAAAGCCCGTTCCGCCCGACACATTAGAGCTGTAGGCGCATGATTAAGGGCAGCTACGATCCTTAAAATTTCTGGGTCTTCGGCGCGACACTCCACCCCCAGGGCTCCTTGTCCGACCGCATGGAGAGAAATTTCTCCGGGGATCACTTGACTCACCCGGTCTTTCCAGCCCAGTCGCACCAGCCCCGCTACCGCCAGTACCAGCGCGTCATATTGGCCTTCGTCGAGTTTTTTGAGCCTGGTGTTGAGATTGCCCCGCACATCCTTAAAGACCAAATGGGGAAAGTGATACCGCAACTGAGCCAACCTACGCAGGGAGGAAGTCCCGATCACGGTGCCCTCCGGTAGGGTTGCAAGCTGTAAGCCCTCATGGCGCGGATGAAGCACCAGGGCATCGGCGGGGTTTTCCCGTTCGGTAATAACCGCTAAGGTCAAACCAGCGGGCAATTGGGTCGGCAAATCTTTAAGCGAATGCACCGCTAGATCCGCCTGCCCCAGCAAAAGCGCCTGCTCTAACTCTTTGGTAAATAAGCCCTTATCCCCCACCTTGGCTAGGGGTACATCTAAGATCTTGTCCCCCTGAGTCTTCATGGTTTCAAGGGTAAACGTATGATCCGGATGTAATTGGGTGAGTTGATCGCGTACCCAGTAGCTTTGCACTAGAGCTAACTGCGAATCCCGGCTACCGATACAGACACTGCCCACCGCACATTCCAAATCCTGTGTGCTGATCCTATCACCCCCTGCGGCTGATCACTCCGTGCGGCTGAACGGGATCGGGCGGTGTTAATATAAAAAATGCACTAATCCATACAGGAGGTCGCGCCATGCTCGATCAGGGAACCATTACCGTTCATACCGAAAATATCTTTCCCATCATTAAAAAATCACTTTACTCCGAGCGGGATATCTTTCTTAGAGAACTCGTATCCAACGCCTTTGATGCCATTAGTAAACTTAAGATGCTTGCCTACAGCGGCGAGTTTGAGGGCACAGAAGACGATTACAAGATCCAAGTCCAACTTGATAGTGAAGGTCGTCTGATCACGATCACGGATAATGGCTTGGGCATGACGGGCGAGGAAGTTAAAAAATATATTAACCAGATTGCTTTTTCTAGTGCCGAAGAATTTGTAAGTAAATTCAACCAATCCAATGAGCAGATCATTGGTCATTTTGGTTTGGGCTTTTATTCGGCCTTTATGGTTGCTGACCGGGTCGAGATCGATACCTTGAGCTATCAGCCAGACAGCCAAGCAGTGCGCTGGAGTTGTGACGGTACTACCGCTTACACCCTAGATAGTTCCCCACGTACCGAGCGGGGCACTACGATCACTTTGTATTTAGCCAATGATAGTGAAGAATTTCTCGATGCCAATGGGCTAAAGGCCATCCTCCGTAAGTACTGTGATTATTTGCCCCTGCCTATTTACTTCAATGATGAAATCGCCAATAAACAAACCCCTCTGTGGAAGCAAGCTCCTAGCAGCTTGAAGGACGAAGATTATCTAGAGTTTTATCGCTACATGTATCCGATGAAAGATGATCCTTTGTTTTGGATCCATCTCAATACGGATTATCCCTTTTCGCTCCAGGGGGTTTTATACTTCCCCAAAGTCGAGCGCGATATGGACCTCACTAAAGGTCAGATCAAACTATTTTGTAATCAAGTCTTTGTCAGCGACAATTGCGAAGAAGTGATCCCCCGCTTTTTGACGCCCCTCCAGGGTGCCATTGATAGCCCAGATATTCCCCTTAATGTCTCGCGCAGTTATCTGCAAGGGGACCGTAATGTCCGCCGGATCTCTGAATTTATTGCCAAAAAAGTGGCAGACCGCCTCAAAGAGATGTACACCAAAGAGCGGGAAAACTATCTCAAGTGCTGGCCTGATATCAGCGTCTTTGTGAAGTACGGAATGCTGAACAGCGACAAATTTTATGATCAAGTCAAAGAGATCCTGGTCTTTAAATTGACCGATGGCAGCTACAAAACCCTGACTGAATACCAGGAAAGCAACACGGTCAAAACCAATCAAAAAGTCTACTACACCTCCGATCTGGCAACCCAAACGAGCTATGTAGAACTCTTGCAAAGTCAAGAGATTGAAGTATTGGTTTTAGATTCTTTCATCGATACCCATTTTGTTCCTTTTCTCGAAAGTAAATTCCCCGAAGTGCGCTTTAGCCGGGTGGATGCGGATCTCGATGACAATCTTTTGACCGCCGATAAGGCGGCTGAACTGATCGATCCCCGGACTCAAAAGACCCGCAGTGAATCCCTCAAGGATATATTTACCCAAGTCCTGCAGCTACCGCAATTAACGATCCGTTCCGAAGCCCTCAAAAACGAAAGTATCCCGGCGATGGTGCTGATCCCAGAGCAATTGCGCCGCTTCAAAGAAATGACTGCGTTTATGCAACAGCAACAGGCCGAATTTATGGCCGATCATACCCTTTTGGTGAATACCAGCCACCCGTTGATCCAAAATATTCAACGCTTAGAAGATGCGGGTGAAAACCCGGAACTGGTGGCCCTTTTATGTCGGCAGGTCTATGACCTTGCGTTGATGACCCAAAAGTCATTTGATGCGGATTCGCTACAACGCTTCATTCAGCAATCCACTAAAGTAATGAGTCAGCTCGCGGCGACCAAAACACTTTAGGAGCAGCCATGCCCATTGATCTGCGGAGCGATACGGTAACGCGCCCCACATCCGCCATGTTAGCCGCCATGTTCCAAGCCCAAGTAGGGGATGACACCCTCGGGGATGATCCGACGGTCCAACTGCTCGAACAGCGTATGGCGACGCTCACGGGAAAAGAAGCGGCGCTTTTTGTGCCCTCCGGGACCATGGGTAACCAAATTTGTCTGCGGATCCATACCCGTATGGGGGATGAGGTTATTGCCGAAACCCATTCGCATATTTTTAATATGGAATCAGGGGCAGCAGCCGGACTTTCCGGGATCCAGATCATGCCGATTACGGGTGTGCGTGGGTTACTTAGTCCAGAGATTATCGCCACCGCCATTCGCGATCACACCAATGTCCATTACGCACCTACGGCCTTAGTCTGTTTAGAAAACACCCACAACTGGGCGGGAGGGGTGGTTTATCCATTAGCCCAGATCCAAGAAATTGCCCAATTAGTCCGGGGGCAGCACTTGGGATTTCATCTGGATGGAGCACGGCTTTTTAATGCTTCCGTTGCCACAGGTGTTAGTGTCGCCGACTACTGTCAGCCCTTTGATAGCGCTTCGATCTGTCTTTCTAAGGGCTTGGGTGCCCCGATGGGATCGATGATTGTCGGCACTGAAGGCTTTATTCACAGGGCCCGTCGCTACCGCAAAATGTTTGGCGGGGGGCTGCGGCAAATTGGCTATATGGCGGCGGCGGCCCTCTATGCCCTAGATCACCAGGTGGAACGCCTTGCTGAGGATCATCGGCGGGCCCGACGTCTAGCGGAGGGTTTGACCCAAATTCCCGGTATTTATGTGGATCTAGACACCGTTCAGACCAATATCGTGATCGCTGAAGTTAGTGGTACAGGGCGCAGTAGCGAAGCCCTAGCCCATCAACTGACCCAGGAAGGGGTGTTGATCAGCGTGTTTGGTCCCAAACGGATTCGTTTTGTTACGCATTTAGAAATTACCGAAGCAGACATTGATCACACCCTTGATTTAGTAACGGCTGTACTCCGTCCGGTAATTAGCGCATCGTAAAGGACGTTGCACAATTGAAGGAGGAAATACCTTAATGGTGCGTGTGTTTTCGCCCAATTTCATTGGCCAATTATGTAACGCCGTAAGTTTTTCTGGGCTAGCGATTCACACATTGGAGTGTACTGGGTATTGTCTACAGTTTAATCTTCAATGCTGAGGAGGCTGATCTCTTGTTCTAAACCAAAAGCTAACGTTGAAGGAGATACCGAAATATTTATAGTGGACCCGGAAAACTGGACAGCTAGCTAAGCGAGTCTCCTGCTCCGTAAACTGGACACCAACAGGAGCAT
>JANNOF010000296.1:0-13898 GCA_031398925.1 Gloeobacteraceae cyanobacterium SOY_34_metabat_371
CTTTGTCCATAGGCCAACAGATCCCGTTCAAAGACCTGACGGTAGGCAGCCCGCACTACCCGCTCTTTATCGCTGGGACCGGCATTTTTGGACATCTTGAAGGCCGGACGTTTTTGCCCTGCCATGGCGTAGATAGCAGGCAAGACCAAGCCCGCCCGGTCTGGGCTGCTCGGACGCACCACATCGGGGGGCGTATCGGATTTATCGGCATCTAAGCTATCGACAATGACATCAAAATAAGAGGCCGCCAGTTCTTTATCTTCTTGGCTTTTTAGATAACCAATGGCCGCGCGACGCATCTCACGAACCGCTACCACCGTGGCGTCAATAGAGCAGGCCCGCTCAAGAATTTCCCGTAGGCCCAAGCAATTGAGCAAAATAATATTGCTGTCCCCAGCCACCAGGGCATAGGTGACATAACGCAAGAACCAATCCATGTCCCGCAGGGATTTTTGCATCCGCTCAGGGCCATAAACGGCGATCTTGATTGGCTGAAAATTGGTAGTTTCGATCTGCTCAGTGCCCAAGCTAAACAGCGACTTAAGGCGTTCTAGAAAGCCGCCCTTGTCCTCAATGATGACTTCGTTGCCAATGTTGACGGATTCCCCGCCCACGGCCACGGTAGTCCGCTCTTTTTCTTTTTGGCGCGAGGCTTGTTGTACGGAATAGGCCATCGGTGACCCCCCGACAAAGATCCGCCCCGCAGCCCTGGCCACAATGCTCTCAGAGTTGGCACTGATCACCTGGGCAATGGCTAGCCTGCGTTGGGAATCGCTAAAATAGCGGGTCATCGAGCTGATCTCGCCCAAACCGAAATACCGCTCTTCGGCGTTGGCCCCCTCGATGGACTCAATCATCACCGTATTAAAAAAACGGGGACGGGCTATGGTGCTGCCACTGGTTCCCTTGATTGCCATGTTGATGCTCCTAACTATGGCGGCAGGCTAGATCGAGCTTCCAAAAAGCCTTCAGAACCCTACAAGTAGGTCTCGATATGCTTGCCACTACCCGATATATACGAAACCATAGCCAATCATCAAGATCAACTAAGCTCAAAGATAAGTTTTGTATACTTTTAGTCTGGGCTTTGTTATGAGACTGTAGCGTTGTCAGTGCCCTGTCAGACTGACGTTCAGCCACTGACCATGACAACACTCACCCTGTCAGAAGTAGCCACCTTTACCGGGCGTAGCCTGCGCACCGTGCGCCGTTGGATTGCCGAAGGACGCCTTCAAAAACAACCCCGTGCTAGCCATGAACCCATTAACGCACCCACTAGAGTTGCCGAAGATGAATTACAGCGCTTCTTAGCGCAACAGCGTTTGGTTGCTCTAGAATCTATGCCCGAAGATGCCGTGATCCAACGGACCTATGCCTACCTTGATGAGCGTATTGAAGAACAACTCCTACCGTTGATCCAATCACTACAGGCGGAGGTTCACCACCTTAGAATTAAAGTTGCCCAACTCGAAGAAGACCGCCAACGGGAAGAACGTCTAAAAGTTAAGCCCGTTTCACCTTGGCGCAAGCTTTTGGGAGTGGACTGATAGAGTGAAGCTATGCAGATCACAGTAGTGGGGGCAGGCTATGGTGGCCTGCGGGCGGTTCAAGAGTTGGCCCTTTATGGACATCAAGTTACCTTGATCGAACCGCGCGCGCAACACGTTCTCAGACCCCGGTTGATCAGTGCTGTTACCCTACGTCGTCCCCTCAAAGAAGTTCAGATTGATTATCCTAAACTCTTGCCCCCTGGGGTGCGTTGGATCCAAGGGACCGCAGTGGGTTTGGATCCAGAGAACGCTCAAATAGACACCGACTATACCAGTATCCCAGGAGACCGGGTTATTTTAGCCCTGGGTTCAACCGTAAATCGACGGATTGCAGGCAGTGAAAAAGTAGGTTTCAGTCTCTATTCTTTAGAAGAAGCCCAAGCGGTTTTAGCCCATTGGGCGGGGGTCCAAAAAGATCTTGAAAACCAAAAGTGTGCCCCCGGAGTATTGCGCTGGGTGGTCGTTGGCGGGGGTATTACTGGAGTCGAACTTGCCGCTGAACTGACCCATTTAGCCCGTCGCTGGCGCGCTCGTTACGGTGGGCAAGCCCAGACTATTCAGATTCATCTAATCCATCAAGGGGATAGCCTTTTACCCGGCTGGCGTCCGGCCCTCGCCGAATGGGTGATGGGTTGGCTGGTGCGCCATAAAGTAATCGTACAAACCCGCACTAAAGTGAAGCGGGCGCGACCTGAATTTATTGTGCTTGAAAAAGAAGGCATAACCGAAGAACTCGCTACCCGGACTCTTTTTTGGACCACTGGGTTTCGCCCGCTCAAGCTCGAAGAAGAACCGGAGGGCTTACGGACCCCAGAGGGTTTTTTGCGGATCAATGATTTTTGTCAATTGCCCGATCATCCCCGGTGCTACGGTCTAGGTGATCAAGTTCTATTTTCCTATCCGCCTTCGGCGCAACTGGCGGTCCAAACCGCCCAAGCTGTTGTAGATAATATCCAAGCCGAGGATCAACATCGTGAACTTAGGTCTTTTGAACCCCTTATCGACCGGGTAGCTCTTTCGGTGGGGGCTTTTGATGGGGCAGCCATGTTTCAGGACCAAGACCTGACTGGAACTCCAGCCTGGACCATTGCCCAAGCCGCCGATACTTTATATGTCAATACGATCCAAAACTGGAACTTACTTAATTTAGATCGGCGGTAATTGATACTTAAGCAGGGCTGGCTAACGCTGCTAACTGTTCTTCGACCAAACAGGCTAGGTCAGTGATGAAATCTAGGTCCACGTTAAGCGTCCGTACCCGTCGGAAGTTGACAATTCCGCTTTCTAGGGCTAAATGACGGTATTCAAGATCGATTTCCTGGAGGGTTTCAATATGTTCGGAAATAAAGCTAATCGGCACGGCTAAGAGATCACGGACTCCTTGACGAGCAAGGCGTGGGATCGCATCTTCTGTATAGGGTTGGAGCCACTCTACAGGGCCAACTTTACTTTGGTAGGCCAGGCTATGACGGTTAGAAACATTGAGATCCCGCATGATCAAATGGACCGATTCTTCGATCTCTTTTTGATAGGGGTCACCATCTACATCCACATAGCTCCGAGGGACTCCGTGGGCCGAAAAAAGTATATGGGCTTGATCCGGCTGGGCGAACTTAGCGAGTTCATTACGGATCAGGCGACTCATACTTTGGATGTAACCTGTCCGTTGATAAAACGATTGGATATCGTAACGTTGGATTTTTTGCAAGAGGGGGTCTTTGGCCCAAAATTCATCCAAAAGTTTATAACTAGAGCCACTGGTGGAAATCGAAAATTGGGGATACAAGGGCAAGATCACTAAATGGTCAATACCTGCCCGTTTGATCTGGGTCAGGGCTTCTTCGGTATAGGGGTGCCAATAGCGCATCCCCACAAAAATTTCGGCCTCTAGACCCCGCTTTTTGAGCTGTTTTTTGAGGACTCGTCCCTGTTGAACGGTGATCTTACGCAGGGGTGACTTACCGCCAATGGCACTGTAATTTTTGACCGAGACGGGGGCGCGGAGCGTAGCGATCACCCAGGCCAAGGGCTTTTGTAAAAAGCGCACGGGTAGGCGAATGATCTCAGGATCGGAAAAAAGATTGTATAAAAACGGTACGATGTCAGCGGTCTGCTCGGGGCCACCCAAATTTAATAATAAAACTCCGACGCGCATCGCTGATCCTTAGTCCCTATTTTTAGGGTAGCACCGCCAAGGGTAGGGGGATCGATATCCGTAAAGACACTGCCCCCTAGCCGATGTACTTATTCTTGTCCTCTTAGGGCAAAGAGGACTTCCGTATTCATATATTGATCGTCAGATTGGAGGCGGTGCAGGTGCGCATAGACCCCATTTTGGTTGAGCAAGCTGCTGTGGTTACCCATTTCGACGATTTGCCCCTCGTTGAGTACGACGATCACATCCGCTTCGCGGACGGTACTGAGTCGATGGGCAATGATCAAGGTCGTCCGGGTACCCAAAATATCCTGCATTGCCAATTGAATGGCCCGTTCAGACTCGTAATCCAGACTGGAGGTAGCCTCATCGAAGATCAGGACATCAGGGTCACAGATCAAGGCCCGGGCAATGCCCAAGCGTTGCTTTTGGCCCCCTGAAAGGCGTACCCCCCGCTCCCCGACGATGGTTTGATAGCCCTCCGGCAGGTCTTGGATAAATTCATCCACCCGCGCAATGGCACAGGCCCGCGCCACTTCGGCAAAAGTTGCCTCGGGTTTGCCGTAGGTCAAGTTGTAGAAGATAGTGCCATTAAAGATATCTACATCTTGATGAACGATGGCTAAACGCCGACGAAAGCCCCGAATATCCAGACTACGAATATCTTGACCATCAACGCAGATCTGCCCCCCGGTGGGTTCAAAATACCGCAACAGGAGTTTGATCAACGTTGATTTACCTGACCCAGAACGTCCCACTAGGGCTACGGTTTGGCGGGCTTGGATCTTGAGATTTAGCCCCTTCAGTACAGGGCGCGTGCTGTTGTATCCAAAAGTTAAGTCTCGTAGCTCTAGTTCCCCCTCAAAGTTGTACTCTGGGATGGCCTTAGCCACCAGTACCTGGGCATCAGCCTTGGTGGGTTCTTGTAAAAAATCATGAAACCGACTCATGGAGGCATAGCGTCTGCCTAGGATCTCGGCAATATCGCCAATGGGGGTGACTTCGGCATAGGCAATGCTGCTGATCGTCAGTAGGGTAATGAAATGGCCCACCGAGATCCGTCCGGTACTCACCTGCCAAAGGGCATAGGCCAGGATTCCGAAGACACAAATTTGCACTACGGTCCGTCGGACCGTGATCAGGCGTACATAGCCCCGATGGACTTTGTAATCGAGAATCGTAAACTCGCGGTCGGCGCGGTCTTCTTGGCGCTTCAGTTCGCGGTCTTCGGTGGCAAAGGCCCGGACGGTCTTGATATTGGTGATCAGCTCTGAAGTCCGGCTCTCTGTACTCTCAGCGTAGCTATCTAAGCGTTCTTCAATTACCACCAATTTTTGTAATTGCCAGATGTTGTAGGCGCACAACAGGATAAAAGAAGCTAAGAAAAATAGCGCCACTGAGCTATCGATCCAGAGCATGAGCGCAAAGACCCCAAAGATCCGCACAATCTTAGGTAAAAAATTTCCTGCCACATCGGGAAAAGTCCAAGTGTGGTTAGAAATACCCCGCGCGATACGTCCGGCTAAACGTCCAGAGTTATTCTGATCAAAATATTCCAAGGGCAAGGTCAGGATCTTGGCTTGAGACTTTAAAAAGTTATCGCGTCTGGCTCGAAATGCGGTATCCCAATGAAACCAATCCCCTACCCAGGGCTGGACTGGGGCGATCAAGACCGTTGTACAGGCCACCATGCCTAATAAAACCAATAGTTGTAGGGTAGAACTCGGTGCTTGACCACTGAGGGCACTTAAACTAGCCGTCAATTGATCGACTAGGGGATCAACCGGCTGATTCGCCAAAACGTTGACGATCTGACCCGTGGCATAGGGCACCATGAGGTCCAAAATTTCTAAACAGCTAACCAAACCTACACTGATCACAGTAGTGCGAAAGTAAGGTTGAAAGTAATTAATGATGTCTTTTACGGCAGACATGATGACCTCTTGTTGGGTGATGGATGTAGAAAGACTGACCGGGTAGGTATGCTTCCGGTATGATCTGATTTGGCTAGGGATCAACCCTACTGTAGATCTTGTCCATCAACACTGCGCTCCGGTCATGTTTCATTGGCAACTACATGTATGTTACACGCTTTGCTCAACCATATCATTCCCAAGGGGATCGGTCTAGTCTGATCTAGGTGAGCAATCTAATATGGAAAAGACTGTTGGGAATTGCCTGTGCGTTGGTGGGCCTTAGGCTTGGGCTTGATCTTAGGGGGGTGTACTGCCCAACCGGATCTCAACAATCGCTTGGCGCAATACCCCAAGATCACGGCCCAGCCCGGTTATAACCTAGAAACGGCTGATGTGTATTATCCCCAGTGGTTTGTGGGCAAATGGCAGGTAACCGCTACCCTAGAGGCTGTAGAAGCTCCTTTAGGGACTGAATTCACCAATCCGGCTGCCTTTGCGCGGTCTCAAAGAGAAATCGGTAAACCCGTGGTCTATACCCTGCGTTTTTATCAAAATGATCAAGAGCAGGTGATCGCTGATCGTACTTTTAATACCGTCTCGATTACCCAGGCTTATCTGGGTAAAGGCATCATCCGGGAGGTGATCGCGCCAAATACCAATCGCCAAACGATCTTGATGACAGGCAATCGCCGGGGTGAGCTATTTATTACCCGTCGCCATAGTGAACATCCAACCCCAGAGCAATTTGGAGCTTTAGAGTTTTATCGACAAGTTCTGACAACCTTAGCGCAGGTGCCCGTCACCCGTGACATTGAAGCTACTACGCTTTATCAAAAAGAAGGCCCACGGATCACAGCCACTCAGATGACGGCGGTTTTTTTAGTTCCTACGGATCAACGTTATTTTCAAAGTAAAGGGCAGGCGGTAACGGCCTATCGCTACCGTTTGGTCCTAGACCCGGCCTAGACTGTCGCGGGGCAAACAGGCTACAGTATGGGCTTAGCCCAAATTGCTGCCATGTCTGAATTCCGTTTTGGTCCTGTATTGACTGCAATGGTCACCCCCTTTACTGCAGAGGGTTCGGTGGACTATGCCACCGCCGAAAAATTAGCGGACTATTTGGCCCAACACGGCTCCGATGGGATCGTAGTTGCCGGAACAACGGGGGAATCACCCACATTGACGTGGGCTGAGGAATACGAACTCTTTCAAGTTGTGATCAAGGCTGTTGCCGGGAGATCTAAAGTGATCGCCGGAACCGGATCAAATTCGACCCAAGAGGCGGTAGAAGCCACCCAAAAAGCAGCGCATCTCGGTATGGCGGCCTCTTTGCAGGTTTGCCCTTACTACAATAAACCCTCCCAAGAAGGGCTATACCAGCATTTTCGGGCGGTGGCCCAAGGGTGTGATATGCCCTTAATCCTATACAACATTCCCGGTCGGACTGGCGTTAACCTAGAACCCGAAACCGTGGCCCGGTTAGCCCAACAGACTAACATTGTTGCGATCAAAGAAGCTTCCGGGGCCGTCAATCAAACCATGGCGATCCGAGCTTTAGTGGGGCCAGAATTTCAGATCTTTTCGGGTGATGATCTATTGACGCTACCGCTTTTGTCCCTAGGGGCAAGTGGGGTGATCAGTGTGGCCTCGCACCTGGTTGGGCCGGAGATCCAACAGATGATAGGTGCTTGGAACCGAGGGGACACCATCGAAGCGCAACGGATCCACTATCGACTGCTAGATCTCTTTAAAACCCTCTTTTTGACCACCAATCCGGCCCCCCTCAAAGCCGCCCTTACCCTGATGGGTTGGTCAGCCATGCATCTACGGCTGCCTTTGGTGGCAGTGCCCCCCTCTATTGAAGACCGCCTACGGGATGTCCTTAAAAAGTTGGATCTCCTGTGAGTAACTTTTTAGATAACTGCTTTGGCAGTTGGTTTGAACCGGGCGTTACTTTTGAACGTTTAGCCCTTGATCCGCCCTTAGTTCAAGCCGCCGGGATTGTAGTTGCCGTCAATCTTTTGGATGGCTTTAGTCGCAATGGCCTAGGGGGCGCGATCCTCCAAGGCGTAGCGGGCGGTGCGGGCTGGTTGGTGCTCAATGGTTTGGTATATCTTTTGTTGACTACCCTGGGTCAGCGCACGGACTACCAACGGCTTTTGACCTTAACGGGCTTTGCGAGTCTGCCTTGGCTCTTGGTTGCCCCGGCCCATATCCTTGGTGGCTCCCTAGGCCAAGTCGTGATCCTGATTGTTTTAGTCTGGTTTGTGGCACTGCAAACCTGGGCTGTGGCTCAGGCTACTGCTCTAGCATGGTGGCGCGTAGCGGTCTTGATCCCTTTAACTTTTTTAGGAGCCCTAGTCGCCCTTGTCTGGACGATTAATAGTCTGCTGATCACCAGTGGATTGGGCGCTTGAATAGACATGCTGGATTACTCCTGGCCCTAGTCTTGACGGGTTGTGCGTTAACTCCACCGGGTCCCGTTCCCCCGTCAGCCCCCGTAGTTGCGGAACCACCTCCACCGCCGCCCACGGTTGCGACCCAAGCCCTCGGCCCCGTCCTGACGGTGGGCAGTACCACGATCCTCGAACTCCCCGCCGGAGGATCGGAGCAATTTCATGTGATCCCCCTCAGTGCTGCTACTTATACCCTAGAAGCCTCGCCCCGTAAGGGTTTGGTTGCCCTCAAAGCTTATTTTCTGACTCCCAGCGACCAGAGGGATCAATGGTTTTTGACTCCCGAAGGGGAAATTAGTAGCACTGGGGAAGCGGAGGAACAAAACGTCTCCCTTGAAGTTAGGGCCGCTGAAACAGAAACCCGGCTTTTGGTGATCCAACTCAGTAATCCCGGACTTTTACCCGTGTATGTCAGTTTCAAAGTTCGATGAAACGCTTGCTCTTCATAACCGAGCGCTTTCCTCCCGATCTAGGGGGGCTTGCCACGAGCGCCTATCGTATTGCCCAAGCCCTAGAAAAGTTAGACGTTCAGGTAACTATCTTGATCTTTACCCGCAGTCTACTGCCGGGGACGGTTCAGTTTAGCGGCGGTTCGATTCCGGTCTATCGTCTCGGACGGTATCGCCAGTGGGATATGACCCTGCCCTACGCCCTCAACCTGATCGAAGATTTGCACCAAACCCAGCCCTTTGATGGGGTGTGGGGGCACTACTTATTTCCGGCGGGCTTTTTGGCGGTTTGGTTTGGGCAACTACACCAGATCCCCAGTACGGTCAGTGCGCGGGGCAATGATTTAGACCGGGAGCTGTTCCCCCCCGGTGATTTTGCCCGGTTGCACTGGACGTTGACCCAGGCCCAGATCGTAACGGCGGTCAGTCAAGATTTAGCCCACAAGATCAAAACCCTCGTGGGGCGTGAAGTCATCGTCCTCAAAAATGCCGTGGACCCGGAGCTTTTTAGCCCAGATCATGATGCCATCGACCGCCTAAGCCTAGGGATCCGGCCCGAAGAAATGGTCCTGGGTTTTAGTGGAGAACTCCGTGAAAAAAAAGGCCAACGCTATTTATTTCAAGCCCTGAGCCAAGTTCATGCCTATCGTCCGGTGTGTCTTTTGATCATCGGAGAAGTGCGCCAGACCCAAGAAGCGCACTTGGAAGTGTATCGCTTGCATGATCCTGAAGCGGCCCAACGGGTGATCGTCACGGGACATCTGAGTGACCCGCAGCAGGTAGTCCGCCACCTATTGGCCTGTGATCTTTTTTTGTTGCCCTCTTTATGGGAGGGGATGCCCAATGCACTCTTAGAAGCCATGGCCAGTGGATTGTGTTGTCTAGCCAGCGATGCCGGGGGAATCCCCGAGGTGATCACCTCGGGAATAGAGGGCTTTATCCTTCCCAAAGCCCGCCTAGAGGAACTGGGAAACGCTATTATTGATCTCTTAGAACGTGACCCTACGGAACGTCAGGTCATTGGTGCCCAAGCCCGTCAACGGATCAAAGCTGAATTTAGCCCCACCGCTGAACAGCAACGGCTTAAGAGGTTCTTAGCCCAGCTTTGGCCTGAGCCTTGAGCCCCATGAGATAATGAATGCAATTAAGGAGCCATCTTCATGACCATAGGTTTAAAGCCCAAATATGAGGTCAAAGACCTCACCCTAGCTACCCAAGGTTCTCAACGGATTGAATGGGCAGGTCGCGAGATGCCTGTCCTCCGTCAAATCCGCCAACGCTTTATCCAAGAACGCCCCTTGGCAGGGATCCGTATTTCGGCCTGTTGTCATGTGACCACCGAAACCGCTCAATTGGCGATCACCCTCAAAGCAGGGGGTGCAGATGCGGTGCTTATTGCGAGTAATCCCCTTTCTACCCAAGATGACGTAGCCGCAGCCTTGGTGGTGGATCATGGCATTGCTGTCTACGCCTTACGGGGTGAAGATACGGCAACGTATTTACGCCATGTGGCCCTAGCTCTAGATCATCAGCCCCAGATCATTATTGATGATGGCTCGGATGTGGTCGCTAGCCTCGTCAAAGAACGCCCTGAACTGTTGCCAGGGATCTTGGGCACCACCGAAGAGACCACTACGGGGATCGTGCGTCTCAAGGCCATGTTGGCCAGTGGCGTCTTGACCTTTCCGGCTATCGCAGTCAATGATTCGCAAACTAAGCATTTATTTGACAATCGTTACGGCACCGGTCAATCAACCCTAGACGGGATTATTCGGGCTACCAATATCTTGATCGCCGGACGGGTCGTAGTGGTTGCAGGCTATGGCTGGTGCGGTAAAGGCACGGCCCTACGGGCTAGAGGTATCGGTGGGCGGGTTGTTGTGACCGAGATCGATCCGATCAAGGCCCTTGAGGCTATGATGGATGGTTTTGAAGTCCTACCGATGGAAGCTGCGGCCCGCATTGGCGATATTTTTATCACCGTAACCGGTAATAAGCACGTGATCCGTCGTGAGCACTTCTTGGTGATGAAAGACGGAGCTATGGTGTGCAATTCTGGTCATTTTGACATTGAAATTGACTTAGTTGCCCTAGGCGAACTTTCCAAGGCCAAAACCTCCGTACGCCCTTTTGTCGAGGAGTACATCCTCGAAGATAAATCGGTGATCGTCTTGGGTCAGGGCCGATTGATCAATTTAGCCGCAGCGGAAGGACATCCGGCTAGCGTCATGGATATGAGCTTTGCCAACCAAGCTTTGGCTGTGGAGTATCTGGTTACCGAGCAAGAACGGCTAACACCGGGGATCTACACCCTACCTACGGCAATCGATCAGCAAATTGCCCACCTCAAACTAGCAGCCGTGGGTATTACGATTGATAGCCTCAGTGCACAACAACTGGAATACGTTAATTCGTGGGATCAGGGAACTAGCTAACTGTCAAGGGGCAAAAGAGCCTCATTATCCACCTTAGGCGGGAGGTTTAATGCTGCACTTCCCGCTACGATGATCACATGGAGTTAAGGATTTTTTATGATTCGTCCCCAATGGTTTTTGACCGCTCTGCTGGTCACTGGTTCCTTGAATTACGCTGCTTCCGCGCGCACGATTTACACCCCCACGGGTAGCAACCCGCGCATTGATTCGGTGGAAATTAGTGAAGTGGGTCGTTTGCGTCCAGGATTGCAACTTGAAGTCACGGTTAAAGCAACCCCTCGGTGCGCTTCTTCTGTGGTGCTCAATAACGAAGGTGCCGATGCCATGGAGCGGGGCTTACGCTTTAATACCCGTGAGACTTCCCCTGGCATCTACAAGAGTATCTACCGGATCCGTCCTGAAGATCGTTTTCCTGAAGACCGTATTGGCCTAACCGTATTTTTTGATTGCACCCGTGGTCAAATTCTGCGCTTGCAATTTAAAGATTTCCTGCCTCGCTACGCCTCGAATAACAACAATGACAACGATAACGGTAGCGACGATGGCACGCAAAACAACAACAGCCGGATCAAGATTGGTCAACTCAGTCCTGCTCCCGGTGCCACCACGCGCAATGTACAACCGACGATCCAGGCTAATTTCATCGTTCCCCCTAAAGCTGCTTTAAACATCAATGCTTCTCGGATCTTTTTTGATGGACGAGAAGTCACCGAGGATGCACTTTTTGATAGCAACAGTATCTTCTTCCGGCCCGAACAGGATCTACAGCAAGGGGAACATCAAGTTCGCATCGTTGCTGTAGATCGTAAAGGCAGCAAAGTAGAGGAAACCTGGCGCTTTACGGTCAGTCCGCTCCGCCCTGAACAACAGGGTCCCCTCGTGACTAGACTCATGCCTCGGCCCATGTCCACGGTTGAAAATTCCCGTCCCGTGATCCGCGCGAGCTTTTCTGGTGAAGAGGCTGACCTCAACTCGATCCAGCTTTTTATGGATGGTAAAGATGTAACCGATCAAGCCAAGTACGACCGCGACGGGATACTTTTGCGTCTCAACAAAGATCTCTCTAACGGTCTGCATTCCCTGCGTTTGCTGGTTTCAGACCGTAATGGCAATCGTTCTGAAGAGTCCTGGGCCTTCCGCGTCCGTTAACGATTTATAAAGTTTGAGAACCACGGCTTTGTAAGAAGCCGTGGTTTTTACTTAGAAACGCTTATGGACAGCTTCTAACCAGAGTGGTAGGCTATTGCCAACGTCAGACTAACAGTGGAGCGCGTGAGAATATGACGGTAGGGGTTTTTAACTGGCAGGATCTAGAAGCTGAAGCCGAACGCATTGTGGCGGAAGTGGTGGGGGAGATCAATGATTTTGGGAGTGTACCTAGTCCTGTGACTACCTACACCCAGCCCGATCCCCTCAAGCCCGAGTCGCGGCTACCCAACTGGCGTGAATGGACGATGTTGAGCTTTGCGGGTACCGCCGCTACCCTAGCCGGAACGATGTGGTTCAGCCAACTCAATCAAGTTTGGCCTGGTTTGATCCCTTTAGCCGAAGAACCTAAAGATGAAGTAATTCCCCTAACCCTTGCCCAGCGCGAAGCTCAGGTACTGGACGAATATAAGACGCAACTCCAAACCATTCGTACTGAAGTCACAAAAAAAAATAATGTTGGCCCCACTGATCCCTTCCGTTCACCCTTTAAAGCGGTGGTCAATCATCGTGGGCGGGTAGTCTCCCTCCAGCGGCCCCGGATCCCGGTTATGGCGACCTTGAGTTCCCCGTTTACGGCCCAAATTGCTCCACCCCCGACCCTCCAGCCAGCGACCCCGGTGGCGCTCCAGCCGTTACCGCCGTTACCTGGAATAGTCCCCCAGAGCACATCAGTAGCATCTGTTCCCCAGGGATTACCCGTACCCCCAGTCCAAACGGCACCTACCCTAATCGGTATTGTGGGCGAAGGGGATCAACGCTCTGGATTGTTTCAACAGGGCGATAGTTTCAAAGAACTCCGCATGGGGGATCAAATGGGGGGTTGGGTGATTAAAGAGATCCAAAGTAATCAGGCCGTACTCAAAAAGGGCCTGCAAACCCGCTCGGTTTCCCTTGGGGGCAGTTAGTGGGGCTATGGGATGATCTTGAAAAATTCCTGGAGGCGCGGCTTGAGCAGTTTCTCCAGGCGAATCCCCAGCTTCAAGCATCGGTCCTGCTAGAGCAACTCAACTACGAGCAGGAAAAGACCCAAGCAACGCTTGTGGCTCTACGCGCTGAAGAAGAAGATTTGTATCGCCAGATCCTCAACACAGCCGAAGAAATTAAAAAATGGATTGCCCGTAAGCAACAAGCCCGTCAGGGAGGCCGAGAAGACCTTGCCCAAGCGGCGGCGGGCCGGGAAGCCGAATTGTTGCTCGAAGGCAATCAACTGTGGAAACGTAAAATTGAAGTCTTGGCCTTGATCAAAAAAAATGAAGAACTCCTTGCCAAAATCGCCCCACGTCGCCAAGAATTAGAAGCCCAAGTCCAACAAGCCAAGCAGGAAGTTCCTAAAAAACCCCCTGATAATAACGAACTAGAGGCCAAATTTCACCAGTGGGAAGTGGATCAAGCCCTCAAAGAACTTAAACGAAAAATGGGCCTTTAGCCAAGATCCGGTTGCGCTAGATGCCACGCCGTAGCTTGTTCGTAGGCATAGGCAGCCCGCAAAAGGGTAGATTCATCTAAGGCTTTGCTCATCAGTTGTAAGCCAATGGGCAAATTATGGTCATCAAAACCACAGGGAATACTAATTCCAGCTACTCCAGCCAGATTAAGCGGGATCGTACAGACATCGGAGAGATACATACTCAACGGATCACCGCTCTTAGCACCAAAACGAAAGGCCGTAGTGGGCGTGGTCGGACCGACCAACAGTTTGATTGGCGCAGTGGCCGGCGATCGGCTCAC
>JANNOF010000322.1:0-6376 GCA_031398925.1 Gloeobacteraceae cyanobacterium SOY_34_metabat_371
GAGGTCAGCGAGTACTTTAACTCGCGAGATAACCGGACGCTGCCATTCGGTGGGTAATAGTTCCACTTCTTTGAGTAAGCCATCAATGCGGTAGCGGATCAAAAGTCCTTCGGGTAAGGGTTCTAAATGAACGTCCGAAGCCCGACCCTCTAAAGCCCGCTCTAATAGTCCCTGGACCTTGCTACTGACGAGCTGCTCATCGGGCTGATCCCCATTGATCCGGGCCGAGGGAGCTGCAAAACTGACTTCTAAAAATTCTTGGCATAGTTCAACCCAATGGCTACGCTCTTGCTCACCCAAAAGACTAAACCGCAGATCACTACGGAGGCGCGTTTGCAACTGACTCCGGTAGGGAGCGTCAGGTTGGCGAAAACAGCCTAAATGCAAACGATTTTTTTCAAATGCTAAAGGTACAACTTGTTGTAAATCCGGCCCTAAGATCCCAGCTAGAGAGCGGATCAAACGCCAGTCCAGAGGATAACCGCCAATAGATTGATTTGTTTCGTAGGTTGCAGTCATGCGGGGTATGTGCCTGGGGCTATACTTTCTACAGAAGCAGCATAGGCTAAATTGTTCCCCTACCGCTATAGGCATAGGAGTCCTACATTATTGTAAAGCCAACAAGGAGATCAAAGTTCTCATTGATTTCGGATCTGGATCAGTGCTAGTTTGGGAAACGTGGCACTGTAGCTCAGTGGTAGAGCAAGCGGTTCATACCCGCTCTGTCAGTGGTTCAAATCCACTCAGTGCCAAGCAATAATTGTGACACTTCTTTCTATATTTTGTAAGTTAAAATATTATTTGTCGTCTTTAAGGAATTAATGTCGTTTTAGCTAGATTTCACAGGGTAAAATCCCTTTTCCTACCTAAAACATATTATCTTGCAGTAAAAATTCAAATTTTGGGCTGAAAAGTTAGAGTTTTACCTCTATCCAAAAAACAAATTGCGACATTTAAACTCTAAAAATTCGCTTAATTTGGGACTCAGTGCGCTTTTTCTGGCGCTTACGGCAGGAGGAGGAGTCGCTGAAACTCTTGGTGGATACGATTGCTGGTCTTTGCACTGACCCCGGCTATGCTAGCAAATTCCTGCCAACGGAAAATTGCTACTTTGGTCGTGTCTAGTATTTCTTGTATTCTCCGTGGCTCCAGACCAATCGTAGTACCCAAACGTTTGAGATGGGAGGCACCAGGGTTTCGCCCTTCCCCAGCAATCATCAGGCTATGTTCACCCCCTGGCCCCGCTGAATAGGTGAGATCATAAGCTGGTGCTACCCGCCAAGTACCCTTTTCATCCATCAGAAACGATACATTTTTGGTGTGGTCATCGCGGTTATGGCTGAGGACATTGAATACCGCCAGCTGGAATAACTTTTCTACCTCACGCATGTCTTTGGTCAAGATTTTGGTTGCCTTGAGCAGGTTGTCATAGTCTAGGGAAGGGAGGCGATGATCGGCATGGAGTAACCCTGCTGCACTGTGCATATGGATCGGGCCAGAGGCTCTGCGGTCAAAACGACGGACCCCAAAATATCCCGGCCCGTGGGCAGAAGGAAACAGAAATGTTTCTGGGACATCTAAACCAGCGTCACGGGCCATCAGACTATAGGCGTATTCAATCGCGCCCATATCCGGCTCGTCGGTGGAGGTCCGAAACTTGAGGAGCCAGGACGTAAACCCAGGTGTGGCGTTCGGCTGAGAGGGTAAGACAATGCTTCTGTCAGAGGAGACATCCACAAGGATTTTGGGACGGGCTCCGGCGGATGACCCGGCAAGTTTCAGCAGCTCTTCCAAAAGTTTGCTGGGGGTACCGCTTAACTCCTGCTCTGCTTGGACGGCAAGCTGATCGAGAACTAGGGGATTTGGATCGATATCAGTGCTGGATCGGTCTGGGTGATAGCGCAGCGCGCCCATACCCTGCGTGCCCACTAGGGCCAGACGATCAAGGGGGGTCAGTGCATCGGGCTCCATTCCCTGGCGGCGTAGATGACGGTCGAGCAAAAGACGGCCCCAGCCATCGGGGAGGCTGTCATTGAAAACTCCGAAGAGCCCTCCATAAAGATTTTCTTTGGCCTGTTGTACGCCCGGTTTCAAAGGGAGTTTGAAGGGGGAAAGGGGGATCCCCGTGGCTAGAAAGTCCTGGTCAAATTCAAAAAAGATCCGACGGTCGCGGGTCGCTAGCCGACCCACAGCCAGTTCTGGGGTGTAAGCTAAGCTCACCTTGAGTACCGATATTGGAAAGCCGCTCAATGAAGTCTCCCGCGCTGGGGCTTTTTAGGTTGTTGGAGGATTTGATCTAAGGTGCTGGGGAAGGTGGGTTGCTCTGAGAACAGGGTCTTAAATTCCTCTAGGGCATCAAGGACCAGGGCAATTTGTAGCAGACTGGCTAGCGCGATTTCTCCAGTGCGTTCAAAGCGTTTAATCGAGCCGAGACTGACCCCGGAGCGCGCCGCCACTCCCGCTTGGGTGAGGTTGAGGGCTAAGCGCCGTGCTCGAGCACGATTAGCAATTTGTGGGAGTAACGTCTCTGGGGTTTCGAGATTAAGAGATAGCATAATAACCCTTAAGACAAAATATGCACTTAACGGTTACTATTATAACCCTTAGATACTAAAACTTCCGGGACCGCAGTTTTTCTAGGGCTTTTGGGGTAAGTAGCTTGGTCTTGCTGGAGAGTAAGAAACTTGCCCAATAGTAAGGATGCCGGTACGAGGTCTTGTTTTGCAAAAGTTTTAAGGAATTTTTGGGGCGACATTTATCTCTAGAAAATTTTTATACGGACACATATGGTCAAAAGAGATAAAATCCCCTAGATCTTTTGTTCAAAAAATACCTATGTAAAAATCTGTCCTTAGGTACAATCATTGGGCTCAAGAAATTCATAGGGTATAGCTAGGCCTTTATATGGATAGATCCGTCATGAGTTTCTGGTCTGTTCCTTTAATGATTTTAATGATTGGGCTAACCTTCGGTTTTTGGTATGCCGTTTACGGCCTCTTAGTTGCTTTTCAATCCGAACGTCGCAATGTTCGTTTACGCCCTAGAAGTATGAATGCATGAATGCCTTACGTAACTTTTGGGTTGAACGGATGTCAAAACCCCTGATTCCCCCTCAGGATTCTCCACCTGAACCGCCTCCTGAGCACCCCCATTTGATCAACGATAGTATTGAAGCTTTGATTGAGCTGCGCAACCGTCATAACCAAAGGGCTAGTTTTCACCAGCTTGCTGTTGAGCAATTGATTATAAAACTGGGCCAGCCTTTATTTTTATATAGCTTTCTGGCCCTAGTGGTCCTTTGGATGGGGGCAAATAGTGTCCCCTATGCATTCCAAAGTAAGCCCTTTGATGAACCGCCTTTTTTTTGGCTCCAAGGTTTTATAAGTTTTTTGAGTTTGGTAATTACAACCATGATCCTCATTGCTCAAAACCGACTAACAAAAATTACGCAACGGCAGGCCCAACTCGATGTTCATATCAATTTGCTCTCGGAACGCAAGTTAGCAAAGCTCATTGCCCTCGTCGAGGAGCTACGCAATGACTTACCTAGTGTGCACAATCGACTTGATACCGAGGCTGAAGCCATGTCCCAAGCGGCCGATCCAATCGCGGTGTTAACGGCTCTAGAAGAAGCTATTGAAGAAGAAGCCACAGCGATCTTTTCTAAAAACGAGCAACCAAAGAGAGAAAATCCATGATCATGCTGCCGATCCAACATCATGTCTAGATCTTCAACTCAAGAGGTGTTAGCCATAAATAACCCATCAATTTGCCCCCTAAGACTCCCCACGCTGTGTGCGCGCAATAAAGAGATCGGCGGTCCGTAACGAGAGTGCCATCAAAGTAAGGGCCGGATTAACCGCTAGGGCACTGGGAAACACAGAAGTATCCACAATATATAGGTTAGGTATAGCAAAGGCCCGGCCCTCCGGGTTCACCACCGCCCGCTGGGGGTCTGTCCCCATTCGGCACGTACCGATGGTATGGGCATAGCGTTCGCAAGCCCAGAGTTCTTGGGCCCCGGCTGCTTCCCAGATGCGGCGCATTAATAAGTCTGCATGATCCCGCAAGCGTTGCTCATTCGCACCATGGGTAAAGTGAATACGTGGTTTGGGTAGCCCCCGCTGATCCTGTTCCTCGGATAGTTCGAGGTAGTTGTGGGCATAGGGCAAGCATTCGCCCAAAATATTGATCCCAGCGGTATGGTTATAGCCCTTCATGTGTGCCTCAAGGGGTTCACCCCAGAGACCGTATCCCCGTGCTACTTGGCTCGCATAGGTGACGGGCATAACGCCGATACTCTGTAACAAATAGCCCCCGACAAAGTCAGCATCCTTGGGGCGGTGGGTGTCTTCTGAGATCAGACCGCCGGGGATGCCCTTGAAGGGACGGGTCAGCTCCAAAAATTTACCCCAGATCTGTAACCCTGGATGGGCCATGAAGTTACGTCCGACTTCACCACTTTGGTTGGCTAGTTCATTGAGCAAGAGCAGACGCGGTGTCTCAATCGCCCCGGCTGCCAGAAAAAGGGCGCGACAGTTTTGGCGCTCTTCGCGGCCGTCTTTGCTGTAGACCACCCCCGTTACGCGCCCCGTAGGGTCCGTCTCGATGCGGGTTACAAAAGCACCGCTGCGCACCTCAGCCCCGTGGGCTAGAGCCAAGGGAATAAAGGTAACGTCCATGCTCGCCTTGCCCCCGGTGGTGCACCCCGCTTGACAGAAGCCCCGGTTGGTACAAGGATCACGCCAACCCACTCCAGGCTGAAAATAGGGGGCAGAAAGAGCGGCATTAGCGGCGGGTGAAGTGCGTAGACCCAGAGCGGCACAGCCGCGTGCCATCAGTTGGGCGGCAGCATTGAGGGGCAAGGGGGCAAGGGGATAGGGCGTACGCTCCGGTCCCCACGGGTAGGGTGAGGGACCAGAAACCCCCAAAAACCGCTCCACTTCATCGAAGTAGGGCTCAAGATCCCTGTAGCTGATGGGCCAATCTTCGCCAACGCCGAAGTCAGTAAATAGCTGAAAGTCGTCGGGCTGCGGTCTGGGGACATAGGCGGTGTAGTGCAAGGTCGAGCCGCCCACACCAATACCTGAGTTATTACGCCCAAAGGGCAGGGGGTCTGCGCCAGCGCTCAGCCGTTCATCGGGCCAAAACAGCTTGTTTTGCTCGCGTTCATCGGTTGCAAAGTCCGTAGCCGGATTCCAATGCGTTCCGGCTTCGAGGGCAACTACGCTAAATCCGGCTTGGGCTAGGCGGGCTAAGAGTGGTGCCCCTCCAGCCCCCGTGCCGATCACTACTATATCTACGATTTCCTGGCGGTCAGGCGGGTTCAAGACCGGGCGAGGCATTACTGTTTCGGGCTTAGCGAGTACTTGATCGGGGATAGTCAGTGGGCCTCCGGGTACAGGCTCCCAGGATTCGCGCGCGTCTAAACTAATCTGCTGCCATCCGCGCGCATCCGCCATCCCGGCATAGCCAAGTTCTGACTGGACATCGGGATGGCTGTAATAGTACTCCGTAAGTTCAGCCAACAGATCTTCAAAATAGCGTTGCGCGGGTAAATCTTCCCAGATCCTACCGGGGGCTTGGGCGGTCTGTAGGGCACGAAGCACCGTATCTTGATCGGCATCCTTAAGGTCGCAAAAGCCAGTACCGAATAGTATTCCAGCACTTTGATCAATACCAGCCAGTCCCGCCCGATGCGCCTCCAGATCCGATGGCATCGTATCGTAACGCCAACCGTCCCCTATGCCGCTAGCCAGTCGTGCTTCCAAGTCCTTAGCTGGATCTAGATCCTGATGTAGGTGCAGGCTGGGGAAAAGCCGTGCCGTAATTGCGCGCAAAATAGCCAGGGCTGGCGCATCGAACACGGTTCCTACTGGTTTGGCGTGGAGTCTTTGGACTAATACCTCGCGGGTTTTCGCAGTTACTAGGGGTGTAGATAGGAGGCTACGTACCTGTTCTTTAGGATAAACATTTGGATCCATCAATAAGGCTCGGTTGGTGGACAGGGTAAGGATTTACCGCACCTGTTAACCGCTCGAAAGTTTGCCGCCGGTTACTTCATAGATGCTACCTGTCACAAAGCTAGCGTCTTTTGAGGCCAAAAAGACATAAACAGGGGCCAGCTCTTCGGGCTGACCAGGCCGCTCCATCGCTACTTCAGGAGCCATTGTCGCCGGAATAGCAGGGATCTAGGGGACCCGGAGCAACGGCGTTTACCCGAGCCGACTAAGCCGACCATGCTACCCGTAATGTTGCTCACAGCCTCAACTTTTAGATAGGTAGCGCCGCTTGGGCCATATAAAAGTAGCCGAAAATATTTGTCTCCAGGGTACGACGGAACTGCTCTTCGGTGATATCTTCAAAGTTTTTCTGG
>JANNOF010000329.1:0-14804 GCA_031398925.1 Gloeobacteraceae cyanobacterium SOY_34_metabat_371
CTGCCCTGGGCACTGGAGACCACGGCAAACCCATCACGGGCATCTAGGATCTCGGCTCCATCCTCACCCAGACCTGTGTTGTAGGTACTTAAGGGGACCAGTACGGGGAGGGCTTGAACGGCGGGGGCACTTGCCGCCAGCAAAAGAGCTGCACACAAGCTCGTGGGCAAAAATTTCATGATTAAACCTGCGAAACCAAAGCTTAGTATCCTCTTTTCAGATTAAGAATAGGTTAGGACGTATTTTTGTTCCATGCCGCTAAATCTTTATGGGGAAACAAAACCAAGTTAGTATGGTATTTAACTGTGTGTTTCCTTTGAGGCCCTATGAATCGTCCCATTTACCTGGACAACCAAGCCACTACCCCGGTCGATCCTAGGGTACTGGAGGTCATGTTGCCCTATTTCACCGAAAAATTTGGTAATGCCGCCTCCAGGAGCCACTTCTACGGATGGGAAGCTGAAGAAGCCGTTGAGAAAGCCCGCGAGCAGGTTGCTAAAGCAATCAATGCCCATGTTAAAGAGATCATCTTTACCAGTGGGGCCACGGAGTCCAACAATCTCACCCTTAAAGGGGTCGCTGAAATGTATGGCGATCAGGGCAAACACATCATTACCTGTACCACCGAACATAAGTGTGTCCTGGATAGTGCCAAGTCTTTAGAGTCCAAGGGCTACGAAGTAACGTATTTAGGCGTTCAACCCAACGGTTTGATCGATCTTGAGGCATTAGCCCGGATCATCCGCCCCGATACGATCTTGGTTTCGATCATGTCGGCTAACAATGAGATCGGCGTGATCCAACCCATTGCTGAAATTGGGAAGCTTTGCCATGAGCGGGGGGTGCTTTTTCATACCGACGCGGCCCAGGCCATTGGCAAGATCCCTATAGATGTAGAGGCGATGCACATTGATCTGCTCAGTATGTCCGCCCACAAGTTTTATGGACCTAAAGGGGTTGGCGTACTATACGTGCGGCGCAAAAATCCTAGGGTCCGGCTTTCGCCCCAAATGCATGGGGGCGGTCATGAGCGTGGAATGCGCTCTGGGACCCTATATGTACCGCTGATCGTAGGGCTAGGCAGTGCCATTGAGCTGGCAGTCTCTCAAATGACAGAAGAAGCGCAACGCCTAGACCGCTTAAAAGATAAGCTCTACGCTGGACTCAAAGCCGCCCTGCCGGAGATTTATCTCAACGGTGATGCGGAGCATCGTCTGCCGGGGAACTTGAATATCAGCTTTGCTTTTGTTGAAGGGGAGTCGTTATTGATGGGGCTAAATGACACCGTAGCCCTATCTTCAGGATCAGCCTGTACCTCCGCTTCGTTGGAACCTTCCTATGTCCTCAAGGCCCTAGGGGTCGGCGATGAATTAGCCCATTCTTCTTTGCGCTTTGGTTTGGGCCGCTTCACCACCGAAGAAGACATTGACCGCGTGATCACAAAGGTGATTGCGGTTGTAGAGCGGCTCCGCTTGATGTCGCCCCTATGGGAAATGCACCAAGAGGGGATCGACATCAGACAAATCGTTTGGGCGGCCCACTAAAATATGGGCTGCGGGTAACCTACTTCCACCAAACTTAAACCCTGGGGCGGGGCTAGAAATTGTGTCTGGTCTCGCTCTTGGCTATGCCAAATGCATTTAAACTCAGTGGGACTGACTTCTTGCATACCCACACGGACCAGAAGTCCGACTAAAAGCCGCATCATTCCATAGAGAAACCCCGAAGCCCGTACGCGGATGTATACCAATTCGCCCATGCGGAAACAATGCACCTGATAAACCCGGACAATACTATGGGCACGACTTGATCCGGCCAGTTGAAATGTCCTGAGATCATGGGTGCCGATGAGGGTCTGGAGCGCTTCCCGCATGGGGGCTACATTTAAGGGGCCTTTCCAGTAAAACCAACTGCGGTCGCGCCAATAAAGATCCGGGACACTGGAGTCATGAATGGTATATACATACTCGCGCCAAGTCGCGCTAAACCGACTGTGCCAGGGGGGATCAACGATCACTGCCTGACGGATCATCAGGTCGGACGGGAGACGACTATTGAGGGCAATGGGCCAATTTTCCGGTGGAATGCGCGCAGTGGTATCGAAATGGATCACTTGGCCCAGGGCATGAACCCCCGTATCGGTCCTTCCGGCGGCATAGACCATTACTTCGTGACCACAGATCTTACCCAGTTGCGTCTCAAGTTCCCCTTGAATGGTACGGGCATTTTTTTGACGCTGTAATCCGACATAATGCGTCCCCCAGTATTGCAAGAGCGCGGCGATGCGCTTTAGGTCACTCATTACCGAGATAAAGAACTGCTTGTGTTAGCATAGTTTAACTTGCGTCTGTAGCTCAGTGGATTAGAGTGCCAGGTTCCGGTCCTGTAGGTCGGGGGTTCGAATCCCTCCAGGCGCAAATATTAATACAATTTAAGAAACGCGGCGGACCTCTTGTAGCTTACGGCGGTACCAATGCATGATCACACTGGCTAAACGGCGCGAATGGTGCCGGACCCCTTGATCAACCCGTTCGGTAATGTCGGCCTTGATGATCTGTAAACCCATGAGGGCTAAGGATTCCCGGTCTACGGGTACGGGAGTTCCCTTAAGTATGGTGGGGTCTTTTTGAACCAAGATCGTATCGATAAATCGGCTGCCTGTGGCAGCTTCAATGGCTTTTACATGATCCCCAACGGTCAAACCCTCGGTTTCCCCTTTTTGACTCACTAGATTAGAAACATAGATCTTGGGGGCATTACTGGTCACCACCGCTTCGGCAATTTCTGGTACGAGAAAATTGGGAATAATGCTCGTATACAAAGACCCCGGCGCAATAATGATCAAATCAGCTTCGGCAATAGCTTCTAGGGCCTTGGGCAGGGCACGGGGAGCCTCAGGGGTACAGCCAATGCGCCGGATTCGACTCCCTGACAGGGGAATCTGAGACTCGCCTTCAACCCGACGACCATCTTCTAGATCCGCCCAAAGCGTTACATTTTCAACCGTAGAGGGGAGTACTTGACCTCGAATGGCTAAAACCTTAGAACTGGCGGCTAAGCCTTTTTCCCAGTCTCCGGCGATCTCAGCCATGACCGTCAAAAATAAATTGCCAAAACTATGACCAGATAGGCCGGATCCCTGGGCCACACTGCTGGGAAAGCGGTACTGGAATAGTTCGGTCAATAATTTTTCCTCATCGGCTAAAGCGGCTAAACAGTTGCGTAAATCCCCTGGGGGCAACGCGCCAAATTCTTTACGCAGCCGCCCCGAAGACCCCCCATCATCGGCTACGGTGACAATGGCTGTGATATTGCTGCTGTAGTGCTTTAGGCCCCGAAGCAAAGTCGAAAGCCCGGTGCCTCCACCAATAGCGACAATGCGTGCCCCCCGACTTAGGCGGCGGTGGGCCAAGACCCGTGTGGCCAGATCCGTATCTTCTCCTTCGGGAACTAAAACTTCAGTGATTGAAAATAAAGTGCTTCTCAGTCCCCAAACGATTAGCAGTAGCCCTGTGCCAATCACTAAGGGGCCGCTAACTTCATTGGGCACCGACCGCGCTAATGCGGTTACAAATTCTTCTAAAATCCGTCCAGTGCGAAAGATCGGTTTGAGATCTACCCAAATCGCTAAACCGATACTCAACATAACGATGCCCACCAGCATCATGGAAAAATAACGTTTGACTTGCATTCCCGGTAGCAGCCAGATCCCCAGGCGTCGGGTGTGTTCCTTAAGACTGACCACGCTGTTCTCTCCTCTGTTGCTCGCGGTGGTGGACCCTGAGATACCAGGGAGAATCGGTGAGCTGGAGCCGTTGGGCAAGCTGTTCGACAAAGGCTACCGAGCGGTGTTGTCCCCCGGTACACCCAATGGCGATGGCTACTTGCCCCCGGCGCTCTTGCCGATAATGATCTAGAAAAAATTGAATGGATTGGACAATGTGCTCAAAGGTAGTAACTGCATCTGGGGAATTGAATACATACTTTAGCACTTCAGGATCTAAACCTGTCAGAGCCTTGAGCGCAGGATCATAAAAGGGATTGGGTAAATAACGAATATCAAAAACTAGATTAGCCTCCGCCGGTACTCCGTACTTATAGCCAAAGCTCATTAGGTTTAAAACCGGGGGAACTGGCCCTGCAATCAGGGCTTCTACGCTACGACGCAGCTCTGGTAAAGCCAAATCAGTGGTATCTAACACCACGTGGGCCCGGAGCTTGGTCGGGGCCAAATCAAGGGCATCTTGTTCGATGGCCCCTTGGAGATTGGAGGTAGAACGGGCTAAAGGATGGGGCCGACGGGTCAGGGCATAACGTTTGAGGATCGTCGGGGTAGAAGCCTCGACAAAAACCAGGAGCGGTTCCCGTCCTTGGTCCTTAAGTGCCCTAAGGGCTTGGTCTAAATCCTGATCAAATTGCCCACTGCTACGCGGATCCATCTCTAGGGCTAAACGAGGATAGTCTAGGGGCAGGGCTAAAAAAGCCGGGACTAGAGCGGGAATGAAGTTGTCGATGCAAAAATAGCCCAGATCTTCCAGGATGCGGAGTAGGGTACTACGCCCACTCCCGGCTAGGCCCGTCAGGACTAGGGTAGGAACTGATTTCATAAAAAGCATTGGGTCTTCGAGCCGGATCTAGTGTACCAAAAGAAGCTACTGCTGCTCACTCCCAACGGGTCTGACGCTCTAAGATCAAGTTTTGAAAAGTTTGCGAAGTTTGATAAAGTAAAGCTTCATAAACTTCACTATTAGATATGATCAGAGTATTACTCTCTAAGAATTCACTAAATAAGCCCGTAACATTCGGCATCTTTTTAGTGCGGTTATATTCCTCAAAACACACTTCGGCAACTAGGTAGGCAATTGTGTCGCGGATTTTTCGATTCATTAACGTTCTCTGGAGCGGTCAGGGGACAGGGGAAAAAAATGGCGCGTTTTACATGGAGAAAACGAGATTTTCTGTCAGAACTTAATATAGACATTATTAAACAATTTTGTAACTTCTATTTTATACCTGAAATTACTGATCTTATTTGAATTAAATAATACTTTAAATTCAAAAAATATGTGTACGCTCTACTTATTTTAGTAAAAAGCGCTGTTTTTGACAGTGACATTAACTTTATACACTTCGTGCATCTAAGTATTAATACGGATAAAAATTTTAGCATGAGTGAAAATACGCATTTTTCTTGGCTAAAATGCTAGCCTCACGGCACAATAGTTCTATGCAAAAGTGGGAATTAATCCTGGAAGCAGGACGCGCCGATGCTCAATACTGGCGTGATTTATGGCGTTACCGTGAGCTTTTGTACTTTTTTGCTTGGCGCGACATTTTAGTTCGTTACAAGCAAACCGCCCTAGGAATTGCCTGGAGCGTCCTGCGTCCCCTATTGACCATGTTGGTTTTTACGGTGGTATTTAGCAAAATCGCCAAATTACCCTCCGAAGGGATTCCTTATCCGGTGCTGGTCTTTGCTGCCATGCTACCTTGGCAGTTTTTTGCCAATGCCCTGACTGAAGCCAGCAATAGTGTAGTCAGCAATGCCAATGTGATCGCTAAAGTCTACTTCCCACGTCTTTTGATCCCCGCCAGTGCTGTAGTCGTAAGCCTAGTCGATCTATTGATTTCTTTAGGGCTTTTAGCCCTGCTCATGATCGGGTACCGGGTTGTACCCAGTTGGTCGATCCTGTGGTTGCCTTTATTTTTATTACTGGTACTGACCTGCGCCTTGGGAACGGGTTTGTGGCTTGCTGCCCTCAATGTTCAATATCGTGATTTTCGTTATATCGTGCCCTTTATTGTACAGTTTGGGTTGTATATCTCCCCCGTCGGATTTTCTAGCACTGTCATTCCTGAGCAATGGCGTTTACTGTATTCCCTCAACCCTCTAGTAGGGGTGATCGAAGGGTTCCGCTGGGCGATTTTAGGAACACCGCTTTATTGGCCTAGTTTAGCCCTTGCGGTTTTAAGCAGTACTTTTTTATTATTGAGTGGGCTCTGGTATTTCCGCCGTACCGAGCGGAGTTTTGCCGATGTGATCTAATATCAAGTGCGGATAGTTAGCTAGTTTGATCCCATAGTTAGAGTAAGAGTAACAGCTAGCAAAAGTTGATCCTAAAGTGGGGCAAGCGGTCGGACAGATCTTTATTTGATCTGATGTGGTGCCTGCCCATGCCCGTTCTTTTTATAAATTGGTTAGCAGTATCATAGATCAAAGGATGGTTGTGGAGGGTTGAACCACTACGCAGCAAGGGGAAATTTTTTATGAGCAAGCTCTTTTTAAAAAATACCCAAAGCTTCTGGTTGATCTTGACTTTGATCTGGATCGGGGTGATCGGTGTATTTTCTTCCATGCCCTACTCATTTGATCAAACCGCCCCCTTATTTGGTCCCTGGAATTTAGAAGTTCGTAAATTAGCCCATATTCTTGAATATGCGTTTTTAACCCTATTGTGGTTCAGAGTATGGAAATTCCTGCCATGGGCCGTTATGAGTGCCCTTGTATGTGCCGGGATCGATGAGTATTATCAAAGCTTTATTCCGGGACGCGGCTCAAGTATTCAAGACGTAGGGGTAGATAGCATCGGTATTTTGATCGCCTGGGTATTGATCAAAGCCAAGAAATCTTGAATGGGGCGATGTGCGTAGAATAGATCTAGCGCGAGGAATGACGTATGGATAAAAGCCTTCAGCTCCGAAATGCTTTGATTGCTGGGGCAACGATAGTCTTGGTAATTGGACTGTATGGGGCTACTTCTTCGGATTTTAGTCGCGTAACCCCCCAAGATCTGGTCAAACGGGCAGTCCCCTATGAAGTGGCCCAAAGTAACGGCAAGCCTACGGTCCTAGAGTTTTATGCTGACTGGTGCGTTACCTGTAAGACCATGGCACCGACTATTGGCAAGTTAGAAGATCGTTTTCGGGGTCAGATCAATCTGGTAATGCTCAATGTAGACAACCCCAAGTGGGCACCGGAATTAGACCGTTATCGTGTTAATGGGATCCCCCACTATGTCTTTTTAGATCAGCAAGGTGAGATCAAAGGGAATGTGATCGGCGAACAATCCGAGACCATCTTTGCTGCCAATATGATTGCCCTTGCTCAGGGCGAAGTTAGCTTGCCCTATGCCAAACCCGCTCCCGGTCAGGTATCCACTTTTAAAGATAAAGAGTCTACAACCCAACTCCAACCGCGAGATCACAGCAGTTAGATCAAAAATTAAGGGAGGAGCGCAGTGGCTGCACTCCCCCCTGGGATCGATGACTAACTAGATCCGATTAAAGAATCCGGCGGATTCCGATCACGCTTGGACGCGGTGGGCCATCGGGTTGATCAGCGCCACCGTCGGCGATAGGCAAGTTGCTAGGCCAGTTGCTACCCCGGGGCACCGTGCGGTTTTGGGTATACAAACTCCCTGCTTCGCTCAGCATTTCAATGTTCCGATTAAGGGTAGAAGCTGAGGTTCCATCATTGATCGGGCAGTTTTCACCGGGGTGCTGTACCGCCAGGATCAATGTCCCCCCTATAAAGGTCGGGCCGGTCAACTCAGCGCGGACTGGACCTTGGGCAAAGGGAATCACTTCACCGGCATAAAGGCCAGAGGTAGGCACAAAGAACAACCAGTTATTGCCAAAAACCCCAACCAGGTTTGCAGCGGAAGTGCTGGCATGATCGATGGTTTGTAATGCGCCACCGGCCCCGGAGACAAAGCCGTTGTGCAGATCGGTGGACATATCGGTTACGCCCCACACACTGCCCAAAGCATCAAAGGCCAGATTATCCACGTTGGCAAAGCCGGAACCATCCTCTGATCCCGTTTCGCCCCCTTGCTGGAACCGCTCCCAACGGAAGGTGAGACTACCCGTAGCCAAGGTATCTTCAACAATCTTATATAGACCACCAGAGGGTTGGGTATCCGTCACATTGGTGGAGTATTTAGACACGGTGAAAACCTGTGAATCAGGATAACCATCGGAGCCAGGTGCGCCATCGGTATAGGCAATGAAGATCTCACGATCATTACGGGGATTGATTTCAAAGTCTTCAGGACGGGCGGTGGGGGTACCACCGATGAGGTTAGCTGCCAAGAAGACATCACACAGGATCGCCCCTTGGGTATCGAAGTAATCCGCCAAGGTAACAGTCCCGGCAGCTTTGGTATTACCCAACGTACGGTAGCTATCAATGGTGGTGGTGCCATCAGCTACTACCGTGAGTTCGTTGAGGGTGGTCATGGTAAAAGAACCCCCATCGCTGGTTTGACCAGCAACGCCAGCCCGTCTTGGGAAGCGGGTATTGGCGTCGCGGCTAGCTAAACCATCGACCCGTTGGGCACGCTCATCGGCACTGATCGCCAAGGGTGAAATGGGATCTACAGGGGTGTTCAAGAGCACAGGGAGCCATTGGCCCGTACCATCAGCATTGAACTTAGCCACATAGAGCGTTCCATCAGCCAAGAGGTTGCTGTTGCTTTTGCTCTTGGGGTCAGTTACCAAATTTTTGCTGACAAACTTCCAAGTATGGCCACCACGCCGGTCGTCACCCATATACAGGGCCAAGCGTTGGTTGGGTTGGGCACGGATGGCAGCGTTTTCATGGCGGAAGCGGCCCAGCCAAGAGTGCTTTTTAGGACGGAAGTTCGGATCCGCTGGATCGATCTCGACCATCCAGCCGTACTTCTCGCCGACTAAACCGAAAAATGCGCCCGTGGTCCCGGTCACATAACCGTTTTGGGTGCCATTGGGGAGCATGCTTTCTTGGACACCAACGAAGAATGAGCTGCTGCCTTGGAAGTTTTCTTCGGCAGACAAGACCGTACCCCAGGGGGTATAGGCCCCAGAGCAGTTATAGCCTGTACCGATGATCTTGTTTCCTAAACCATCAGTACTCAGTGGGAAGACTTCGGTGGCGGCAGGCCCGGTACCTTCCAGGTAGTTTTGATCCCCAATCTGGTAGCTCAATGTACCCCAAGAAGTTATCCCAGCAAACCCATCGGTACGGGTAGCATTGAGGCCCAGTCCAGATAAACCATGAATCCGACGGTTTTTAGGATCGGACAAGACAACTTGGTAACGGCCGGTGGCATTTTGGGCAATACGGACAATCGAACCGCCCATATTGTACATAAATTCACCAAAACGCTCAGACGCAGGCAAATCCCGTCCAATGACCAAGGGATAGGAACTAGGGGTACTCGCCGTGTCCACAGGGGTTTCAGGAGAAGTCCCATCAAAGGGGAAAGAAGTGTACTCATGGTTAACCCATAGGTAACCAGAGGTCAGGTTGGGATTGGTGGGTACAAAGGCGGTGTAGTCGCAGTTGTAGCCAACGTAGTCTTGATTTAAACGACCGCCGGGACGAGCCGGGAAAACCCGTGCACCCCAGGTAAGAATCACGTAGCGCTCATATTCAGGAGGAACAACCACATCATCGACAACGGTGTAGGCAGTGCGTTTTGCATCACGGGGGATAGGTAGAATCGTCCCATCGTGGTTACCTGCTACATACCCAGCAGCGGGCAAATAGCTATTCAAGGAAGTATAGATCGGCAATTCGTGGGGTAGACGTACGGGGGTAAAGCCTAAAGAAGCAATTTGTTGTGCGAACAACTTAGATTGGTCTGCTCTAGCAAAGGCTGGGGCGAAGGCAGCGCTGCCCCCTGCCGCACCCAAAAAGATCAACAATTGACGACGCGATAAATTAGACATGGGACCCCTCTCTACATGACTATACGTAGGCAATCTGATACATTCAGACTCCCCTCGTACGGTAGGTCACCCAGATTAGGAAGCGTTTAACAAAACATTATGGAAAGTTGATGGACGCATTAATATCTCGTTAAATCCCTTTTAGTCCAGCCACTCCAAAAGTTGGGCCCGCGAACGCAAAGCGCCCGTTGCCCCTAACCCGGTCACGGTGATTGCACCCGCCGCATTTCCCCATTCCACAGCCCGAGGAACCCCGTAGCCCGCCATCAGCCCAGCCAGGAATCCCGCACAAAAGGCATCCCCGGCACCGGTTGTATCGATCACCTGCCCTACGGGAAAAGCCGGGACAAGTCCTTCTGTTCCTTGCCAGCGCACAAAAGTTCCCTGGGCCCCCAGTTTGATCACCACGGTTTTAGCCCCCGCCTTGGTAAAACTTTGGGCGATCTCCCGGGGCTGCATCAACCCCGTGATCTGTTGGGCTTCGCTCAATGAAGGCAAAAAATAATCAATAAAGGGTAGGGCCGGAAAAATAGCCTCCCAATTTTCATCATGGGTCCAGACCGTATCTAAGCTGGTGGAGACGCTCATTTCCTTGGCATAGCGCAACAGGGCTGCTAGATTTTCCCCCAAAAGATTACGCAGCGAATAACAGCCTCCAATATGGAGGTGCCGTACTCCAGTTAGATCGATTTGATCTAGATCCTTGAGTGAAAGGGCATTCCCGCCCTCGGGAACACGGATTAACGAGCGGTCCCCTTTAGAATTGATCACCAAAAGGGTCGCTTTAGTGGGAATTGAAGGGTCCATGATAAAAATTTCTGGGCGGACATTTTCTTCTTCAAGTTGACTTTTGAGAAATCGCCCTAAGCCATCCGCCCCTAGGCGGGCCCAAAAACTCACATTCAACCCCAAGCGGGCTAAAAGAACAGCAGTATTGACGCCACAACCCCCGATTTGCAAGCTGATTTGCTCAGCGGTGGTAGAATGACCCGGTTTAGGAATTTGATCTAAAGGGCGCACTAAAACATCCACGACTGCACCGCCCGTACAGATGATCTCGCGGGCCATATTCCTCTCAACTGAACGCTGTTAGAAGTATAGCGATCCTTGGGGTACGATAAGGGTCAACAAAAACAGTAGGCGACTTTCTTGATGGAACGTCCTTCCAATAGCCCAGGACAGTTTTTTATGGGGTTTGGGATAGCCCTAGCGCTGGCCCTAGGTTGGGGGGTGCTATTAATCGGTGTAGGAGCCGGATTGAGAACCAATGACCCCATAGTCATCGGAATTTTAGCCCTGATCTTTGGACCCTTATTTTTGATCGGGGTTATTCTACTTGCCCGTAAGCAAAGCTTTTCCTATTGGGTCGGAGCCTGTACTATTTTGATCCCAAGTCTTTTATCGTGGGCCGCGCTTTTGCTGACAGCTTGGATTTCTAGATCCTAAATGCAGTTAAATACTTTAGGTGTTGGTGGGCTAAGCCCTCGTCTAAAGCCTTCATGGCTAAAGGAATTGCAGCTTCAATTGTCGTGCTAAAGCCCGCTTGAAAAAGTACAAAAGCACTACTGAAAATCGCGCTACGGCGTAACGGCGTAGGTTCTCCGCGTAGCGTTGCCATGATCAGTGCTTGCTGGTGGGCTAGATCCTGACCGTCCTTACGCAAAGGTACATCATCATCCCCTAGGCCATAATCTGCGGCTACATAGCGAAATTCAGTCGCAGAACCTAGGGCTTGCTGCCAACGGCAGCCTAGATTGGGGTGAAACATCTGACAGTTGACCGAGCCTTGTACCCCCCGGATCATGGCCAATGCGGCGGTATCGCCCCGGACCTGAGCCGTACCTATAGCCAGGGTGATCGTTTCTCGGTGGGTATAACCAATAATCGGTAAGCCGGTGTGTACTGGATTCCAAATTAATTCGGCGGTCGCTAAAGGGGGGCGTTTGCCTAATTCATCGCGGAGGGTTTGTAGGGCAAACGCTTCGGGAAAATGGACCGGGAGATAAACCCAGCCTAGCTTTAGTGCTTGGTACTGTTGGCTAAGGGTTGATGCGTCTCGACTCAGATCAACCCCTAAACAGGCCAAAAGGTCAAAACTGGTGATCCCGTGTTTCGGGGGCATCGCCGTAGTGCCGTGTACTATGACCCCTTGACCCAGCGTGCTACAGATCAGGGCCGTTAGGGGCGTTACCGACGCCAGACGGTCTTGACCGTCGTAGGGGCTACTTAAAACCACGGGCGGTGGGGCATCTTGAGGAAGTGTCAAAGGTCGCGCCACATGATCAAAGGCATCTAAGATCCCGGCCAGTTCTTCAAAAGTAGGGCGTTTGATGCGATGGGCGATCAAAAAAGCACCCATTTGCGCCTGGGTTGCCTCTTGCTGGAGGAGCATAATCGTTGCTTGACGAGATTCTGCCCGGCTTAGATCGCGACCTGTTAGTCTACCGGACCCAATTTTTTTGACAAATTCTCGAAAAACACCACTCATCCTAAGGCTACTTTAGAGGTTAGATCTAAGCGCGGAATACGGAACTGCGGATCAAACTCCTGCTGCATACATTGGGCAAAGATCACCGGAAGTTGCTGGGTCAGCAGATTGATAAAGTAGGCAACCACAGGAATTTGATAGTTATCCCGCCGACACACAAGTTCTACCCGGCGCTTGAGTTTTGGCTCTAGGGGCAGCCAACACAGATCCGGCGGCAATTGCTGAACCGCTGAAATAGGTAAAAAAGCTACGCCGATCCCCTGGCGCACGGTTTCTTTAAAGGCTTCTAGGGTATTGAGTTCAACAGCCACATCTACCGTCGCACCCACCTGAGCAAAGTAATGATTGATGGCAGTACGCATGGCATAGCCATCGCGAAAAACAACCTGGGGATAACGGGCTACTTCGGCAAGTAGAGCATGCGGCCTACGGGTAAGGGGATGTCCCCTAGGAACCAATACCACTAAATCTTCTTCGTAGAGAAAAGTGCTGACCAGATCTGCACTCGTAACGGGTCCCATGACCACCGCTAGATCTACGAGTCGGTCTAATAAAACCTTAGTGATCCGCTCGGAGCCTAGAGAAGTCAAGCGTAACTGGGTTTGGGGAAATTGTTTGCGAAACTGGGCTAGGACCGTAGGCAATAAATAGGTATTGACCGAGTGTAATCCGGCAATGCAAATTTCGCCCCGGTCGGGTTGCAATAGCTCCGTGATGGCGTTTTGGGCCTGTTCCAATTCCTTGATCGCCCGTCGGGCATAGGGCAAGAAACACTCTCCTATGGGAGTCAACGTCACTTTGCGGCTACCCCGATTAAATAACGGCCCCCCCAATTCATCTTCGAGGGCCATGATCTGACGGCTTAAACCCGGTTGCGAAATTCCACATTGATTGGCTGCCATGCGAAAACTAGAGAGATGGGCAAGGGCTAAAAAATACTTCAGTTGCTTGGCATCCACCGTAAACAGACTCTTCAGTATTAAGCACCCTAGCCGCCTTGAGATCCCCCTGTTGTATTACATAATACTAATATTGATCCCCTGATCCGCTTGTGGTGTCGGCCTTAGCTAAGATCTCAGGGCAATTTCCAGGGGTTTATGGCGGAGATGGAGTCAGATCCCGGATGCGCTGCGCCACATCTAGCCCGATTTAGTAGATCCCTTTGGCAATAAGCAGTTTTTCACCTATTTTAGAGCTACAGGAGTAGGGTAAAAAAATAGCGAAAAAGAATGGAAAAAACAAGTGCAATTAGTAAAAGATAAATTAGTCTAGCCAATAACTATCAATAGTTTAAAATTAAAAATTTTCATAGTTAATCTCTGCTTATCCGTTAAAAAATGATAGTTTAATCAACTTGAAAGCTAAAACTGCTGCTGTCTTTATGTAATTCCAGATCAAAATCTATCAAAGGGTAGAGCTTGATCTGAAAGTATGAATATACATTGATGTGTAGAGCCAAAAGTTTGAAGCAATCTTTTGAGAGGGAGAACGTCATGACTTATGCTGAACGCGAAATCAATTCAACGAACAATGAACCCCTACTCAATAGTGAACCGCTATTGATAAACCCTACTGAATATCATGATCGAGTTCGTTGGGGTCCAGTCTTTGGCGGTCTGGCAGTAGCCCTAGCGACCCAAATGGTACTTAGTAGTTTGGGTGCTGCCCTGGGTTTCAGTACCATTGCCAACTCCGGTGCGCCCCGGTCTGATACACCAGAGGTTAGCGCTGCTGTGGCGATTTGGGCTATTGCTAGCATCTTTATCTCGTTATTTGTCGGTGGCTGGTTCACCTCACGCACCAGTGGTCCGATCAGTAAAGGATCAGCTTTATTAAACGGGGCTATCCTTTGGGCCGCAACCCTCACTTTAGGATCTTATCTATTGGCGAGTGGGGTCTCCGGGGCCTTTGGGATTGCGGCCAGCAATGCTGGTGAAGTCTATCAAGAAACGCAGCAAGGTAATGTAAATCTTCCCACCAGCCTACCCAATCTAAGTGCGCAACAAACCCGTGATCTGGCAGACAATGGTGCTAAAGCTGGATGGGCTTTTACCTTGGCTGCATTAGCTGGTTTAGGTGCTGCCCTTGCTGGATCTGCTACAGGGGTTGACAAGCGCCATAAGGATCATGTTAGACCAAATCCTGTATCTGATAACAGGGTCTAACAATCGTTAACTTAGATCCCTATCCCCACTCAAGTAATTCGGAGTGGGGATATTTTATATTTCTAAAAACTACTTTATGCCCACAAATTAAGAGATAAAAAATCTTATGCTCGTGGTCCTTTCTGTGGGGATCACTCTGACTCCTATGGCCTATATCAAATTCGGGTGATAACCCAGAATACTTGCCTTACTTTACGGGTACAGAGCTAATTTTTAGGAGAACAAGAGTAAGAGTTCGGGGGCCGGAACCTAGGGTTCCACCCCCGCGCCCCCCGCATGGGGGAAGACAGGTGTTCCCCCATACCCCCTCGCAGATGTCTCTATTGATGCTCTGATCTTCGTCTAGATCGAGGTGCGCCTTTGGTTCCCTCAAAACGCTTGAGACTTTTGGACGGGAACATTCTACAGATCCCTCCGACCCCTTGCCCCCACGTTAGGAT
>JANNOF010000334.1:0-16787 GCA_031398925.1 Gloeobacteraceae cyanobacterium SOY_34_metabat_371
AGACTACTACGGCAAACTCTGGGACAAGGTGGTGGTTGCTGTCCCACCGCAATACACGTCCCAAGACTGCTCTAGCTGCGGTCAGTGGGTTAAAAAGACCCTCAGTACCCGTACCCATAGCTGTCCTCATTGTGGGTTGGAGATGTGCCGCGACCAGAATGCAGCCCTCAATATCCTGAAGCGCGGGATGGTCATAGTTGGGGCTGAGTACAACAACAGTACCGAAGGGCATTCGGAATCTGCCGAGCAATCGGGAAAGATTGGGGAGACTCCCACCTCTACTGCTAGCAAGTTATTGTTAGTGGCAAGTGGTGTCTATGAGCCAATAACCGCAAGGGAATCCCCGTGCCTTTAGACCGGGGAGGATGTCAACTTAGCGGTCTATGGTCCTGATGGACAAAAATTTTTGAGTCCTGTAGAACTTGCTCAATTAAAAGATGCCCTTCAACAGCAAGTTGCAGCAGAAGTTCAAGCCCGTCAACAGGCTGAAGGACAAACCATAGCAGAGCGTCAACGGGCTGATCTAGCGGAGCAGAAAGCCAAACGCTTAGCCCAACGACTCCGGGATCTGGGGCTTGATCCCTGAAATGCCATGCTCACAAAGATTACTCTTTGACTTCGCCCCGAATTTTGATGATGCCTAGGCCAATAACAATACCCACTAAAACCAAAACAAAGATCATTACAGCGGTGTTGAAGATTATGGACATGGGTCCTCCGATAACAATGCTTTCTTATATTAGTCCGAGTCGTGGACGGGAGGGCGACGGGTTAAGATGAATTCATGCCGCCTAAACTTTCCCGGCCCCCTGATCCCCAAGACCCTGAGTATCAACTGCTCCGGGACCGGATCAATTTTGCGCTCCATGTAGCCCTATTTTTGTGTGTCAATTCAGGACTCTGGTTTTTCGATCTATTCTTGGCCTTGGGCTGGGTCTGGCGCTGGTCCTTAGCTGGGGTTTGGCTGGTCTTGCTCATAGGCCATGCCTTTTGGCTCTTTCGGTGGGTCAAATATAGCGCCTGACTTCCAACCCAGTACCCGATACACTTCAATGGTGTTCTGTTTGCCTTTAAGGGCTAAAGGCCCCCAGGATTCCACGGCTATGTCATCCATTAAATAGACTAGGGTTTCTTTGCCAATTAAGACGCGACACAGATCTGTATGGCGATCTTTATCGTAACTCTCTAGACGGGAGGCAATGTTGACCGTATCACCGATCACGCCGTACTCTAGACGATTTTTTCCGCCTAGGCTACCCGCCACCACTGGGCCAGTGAAAATGCCCACGCGCATCCGTACCTCAGGCAGGCCCCGTGCGGCCCATTGCTGGTTAAGCTGTTCTAACGCCAAGCCCATGGCTAGCCCACAGGCAACTGCGTGTTGCGCATCTTGGGCAATGGCCCGAGGAGCAGTACGAGCCACGGGTACACCAAAGACCGCCATGACCCCATCGCCGGTAAATTTATTAACGATGCCCTGGTGATCCTGCACGGTCTGGGTCAAGACTTCTAAGTATTCATTGAGCCACTCCAATAGTTGCTCTGGGGGGATCTGCTCGGAGATCGTACTGAAATGGGCTAGGTCTGTAAACAGTAACGTAGCGGTCATGGATTGTCCGGGGAGTTTCCCAGACTGGGTCAAGCGATCACGCGACCGCCAGAGGGTTTGGGCGATCTCGGGCGAAGTACTCTGTCCCAAAAGGGTCATCACCATCCGGCGTTGGCGCTGCGCCTGTTGGGCCGTATAGGCCACACTGCCGATTGCACTGGTAGTCAAAGCTAAGGCCGGGGCCACAATGGGGATCCAGCCCTGTTGGATCAGCGCTCCATAACCGAGGCCCAGAATCACGGCCAAGAGGATCCCACTGCCTCCAAACAAAATTAGGGGGTTGCGTAACCTGCGGGCTAAGCCTGCACCCCCTAAGCCCCAGACCAAGATCCAAAGGCTTTCGGCGGTTTCAGACCAAAACCAGGGCAAGGCTAATTCACCGAGGGCCGCCCGGATGATTTGGCTGGTCATGGTGCCGTGGAGCATGACCCCTTGGTTTTTTTGATTGTCACTATTGCCGCGACTGAGGGGGGTATAAAAGGAATCCTTCAAACTAGAAGCGGTACTCCCGATCAGTACTACCCGATCTCGGATCAAGGCGGGGTCTACTTGACCAGCTAGTACAGCCCCTAACGAAACTTGGCGCAGCGGCGCATGGTTGAACTGAAGTAGTAGTTGATAACCACGATTATCAATTTGTTGATAATTTCCCGCCGTTGCCTCTAGGGGAATAAGCGTGGCCGGGCCGAGTTGTAGATAATCAGGATTGATGGGGCTAGCGGTTGGAGTAATACCTTCTGATGCTAAATATTTCAGGGCTGCCAACAGGCCAAAGGAGGGTAAATTCTCCCCCTGATCCGTCAAAAGGATCAGGTTACGCCGAACCGTTCCGTCGGGGTCTACCACAATATCGTTGAAGCCCACGCGCTCTAAAGGAACTCCGGGGGGCGGTGGATTACTGGGATTTTCCGCATCTTCCCATTTGGTAATGACGATCATTCGCTCGGAATGCGTAAGCGTTTGAATTAACTGCTGATGGCCCGGTTCTAGGGGGTAATCTCGGTAAATGTCTAAGCCGATCACCCTGGGTTGGGCTTGATCTAACTTAGTGAGTAATTCCGCGTAGACCCCATCGGCAAAGGGCCACTGACGGCGTTGGACATCCTCTTCAGTGATCGCCACAATCAGCAAACGCTCATCGACGGGTTGCCTGGGCTGGAGTTGGAGTAAAAGATCGTAAACCGTAAGTTCTAAGGGTTGGAGCCAGCCCAAGGCCCGTGCCCCTAATATTAAAATCCCTACCCCTAAGCCAATGAGGGCAAAAACAACCCGTTCCAAACGGCTGATCCCGTTGCGTAGTTTGGTTAAAACGAGCATGTTACGTTATGCATAGCAACCTATCAAGATCCGAGGGCTGTCCTATACTAGATCAGCCATTTAGGATTTCCCCCATGTGTTTCTGTGATTTAGATCACCCTACTCAGGTAAGTGGAATCACTGATGTCAATTCCTATCAGGTTTATTATGGGGCTAATCTTACAGAGGGGTATGACCCATGACCCGTACCTGGATCAAAAAATGTTTAGGGCTTATGAGCGCCGCTATAGTACTTCCCGTATGGGCTACCGAGCCGCCTGCCCATAGAGCCGAGCGCGCGGTCTATGATGTACAACAACTACAACCTACGCTCCCTAAACCACGCAAGGGTAAATCGGCCCTAGGTACTTTTAGGGCGCCAAACCGGGGGTTGCCGGGTAGTCGGGAGGGGGGAGCGACTAGGGGTTGCCCTGCCTATACGCCAGCCTTGACGATGTTGACGCCGCTTACCCCTGAGGGCAAGCCCAGTAACTATGGCACTACCCTAAAAGGACATCCCGAGTTCCTATGGTTTACGCCCACACCCAATGCCCAATTAGAATTTAAACTCAACACTGTAGATGATGAAGGGATCGATCAACTGACGATTTACAAGACATCCCTTGTTGCTCAAAATGCTGGAATCCAGTCCCTAAGCTTGCCTCAAGAGGTATCAGCCCTCGCGGTAGGCCCCATGTACCGCTGGTCCGTCGCCATGATCTGCAATCCCGAAGACCGCTCTGGAGACATTATTGTGGAGGGCTGGCTACAACGGGTGGAGTCATCGCCCGATCTAAGTGCCGCTTTAGCGCAGTCTGCTGGCCTTGAACGTCTGGATGTGTATGCCAAAGCGGGCCTGTGGTACGACTTGGTAGGGGGTCTGGCTACCCTACGCCAAACGTCCCTAACCGATCCGACCCTAGCTGACCAGTGGTCGGAGGTTTTGACGCACGTGGGTCTAGGTAATTTAGCTAGCCAGCCCTTACTGTGTACGGGTAGTGATTCTATTTGTAGTGGGGCCTTGTGATTGATTTGCGTTTTGGTCGCCTCCGATTTTTGGTATTAGCAGCCACCCTAGGCTTGAGTAGTGCGGTTAAGGCCCAGATCACCTCCGCTCCCGATGGTACGGGGACTAATGTCCAAACCTCAGGCAGTACCTATACGATCACCGGGGGGACTACCGGGGGAAATAATTTATTTCATAGCTTTACCGATTTTGGGTTGAGTCAAAATCAAATTGCTAATTTTCAAACGGCTAATTCGATTGAAAATATTTTGGCGCGGGTGGTTGGAGGCAATGTCTCTTTGATCGACGGACTCTTGCAGGTGAGCGGGAGTAGTGCGCATTTATTTTTGCTCAATCCCAGCGGGATTATTTTTGGGGCGAATGCCAGTCTCAATATCCCCGGATCGTTTACCGCCACTACGGCGATAGGGGTTGGTTTTGGGGACCAGTGGTATGGCGTCAGCGGCGGCAATAATTACTCCCAACTCAAGGGTGATCCCACAGCTTTGGCGTTTGGTGCAAACCCCGGATCTCTCGTCAACAGTGGGGCTTTAGTCGCCGGTCAAGACCTCAGTTTGATCAGCGGCACCGTAGTCAGCACCGGATCTCTAACCGGCGATCACGTCACCGTAGCCAGTGTCCCCCCCGATGGCATGGTGCGCTTAGATCTACCGGGACAGGTGTTGCAGTTGGAGATCCCCGCGCCCGCTTTGCCCATTTCGGGCTTACCGGTTTTAGACTTAGCCCAGGTCTTAACGGGGGGCGGGGCGGGACACGCCACCGGGGTAACCGTGCGCGCCGATGGCACTGTCCAACTGACCGGATCAGGGCTGACGGTTGAAGCTGGAGATGTGGTAGTTCAGGATCTAAGCGCCCAACAAGCCCTTGTTCAGGCGAACAACAACCTCACCCTTGAGACAGGAACCCTCGCTACTAGCGGGAATTTAACCCTGAGTGCCCAAGATACCGTACATATCCGAGACAGTGCGGATCAAGCCTTTCTGGTCAAAAGCGGGGGTGATCTGACGATCCAAGGCAACGCTGGGATTGATATTTTGGCCCTTAATCACCCTGGGGCGGCGCTTCAAAGTGGGGGCGACCTGACTTTGATCAGTGGTGGCAATGTTTCTGGAGATGCCCACTTTGCCAGTGGTGGTGGCTTTGCCGTACTCACTCCGGCGGGGGACTCAGGTACTTTAGTAAGCCTGTTTGACCCGATTATCAGCGCTGCCGACGATGTGACCCTGGGGTCCTATACGGGTGTAGCCCTCAAAATTGAAAGCTTGGGCAGTATTACCGTCAGTGGCTCGATCACAATCACAGGCCCTGATCTGTTTTTGGTGGGCAACTCAGACCCAGATAGCCCTATTTTGAGTTCTAGTCCTGCTTTGATCCTAGAGGCAGGTAAAAGTGTTTTAGACAATCCTGTAGCGGGGGCTGAGCCTCCTGGTTCAGGAATTAGTGTGCCAGGCGTGATCACGGTCCGGGGGCCCATCAATACCTCCTCCGACGTAGGGGATGGCGGCCCGGTACTCCTTTCGGCTACCGGAGATATCAACGTCACTGGGATCGATACGAGTACGACCGTAAGTGGGGGGACAGGCGGTTCCATTCAAATCACCACCGATGGTAGCGTCATTGGCAGTGGTTTTTGGTTAACGGGGGATTTGAGCCTCACGGGTACGCCTGTAACCGGAGGAGACATTACGATCAATGCCCAAAATTCAGTCTTTTTATTAGGGGCAAGCACAGCCGTTAGCGATGGAGTGGCAGGTAATATTGCCATTAATGTCAGTGCCGGATCTTTATTTGTTCAAGATTCGGGAACAAATGCGGCTGGACTGAGTGCGTTTGCTTGTACGGTTGCTGGAGCATGCAATTTTAGTCAAGCGGGGAACATCCAAGTTACGGTTGCCAATGACATTTTAGTGGAAGGGACGATCAATGCCTTTTCTGGTTTTGGCAGTGGCGGCGATGTAAGCCTAACGTCTCTAACGGGTCTAGTCACCCTTGAAGAGGTGAATACTGCGGCTGACGTGGCCTCTGGGGATGCAGGATCAATTACTATTACCGCCGCCGGAACCATTCAGACCAATAATTTAATAGCCACTGCTGCCGATGGTATCGGTGGCGATATTTTACTTCAGAATGCGATTAACTCAGCGGGGGGAATTACTACCGCTAATATAGATACCCGTGGGGTGACCGCTGGTGGATCAATTACCTTAGTAGCAGATGGTGACCTAACCCTAGGGGATCTGAGGACAACGACTGCTTTGGGAGCGGTCAATACGGGGACGGTGGATCTGACGAGCTTCAATGGGCATATTAGCGCCGGTCAAATTGATACTAGATCCATCAATGTAGGGGGTACTAGTGGTGATGTACTCCTCTCTGCCTTTGGTAATATTTTAATCGCTCAGATTGATTCTTCAGCTACATCAAATAGCGGTACTGTGACCGCCGTCAGTAGCAATGGCGCTATTGATCTACTTAGTTTAAATACCAGTTCCAACAGTGGAACGAGTGGAGCCATTGATCTTACCGCCAATGGCATAATCAGTCTAGCGACAGTCAATTTAGGGTCTCTTTTTGGTACCGATCAAGACCTGACGATCAATACGCCGGGCTTAGTCAAACTGTTAGGGGATATTACCCCTAATGGCGCAGAGCTGATACTGGGTAACCTCACCCCCGCGGGCGGACTTGGCGTTCCTAGTACGGGGATCAATCTCAACAATGGGGATCTAACGGCAACGTTTGCCAATGGGGCCATAGTCAGTGGCTTCCTCAATACCGAGGGTGGAAGTTTAGATCTAACTGGCCTAGGTACGTTAACCCTGACGGGGATTCTAGCTACTAATGGCGGCGCGATAGATCTTTCTGTGGGAGCAGGGCTAGATACTACCGCCGCCCTGATTGATGCTAGCGGACTTAGTGGCGGCGATATTCACCTTGATGCTGGGGGGGATATTAACACCGCCAATATTTCGACCAATGCAACCGCCGCCGGGGGGAATGCAGGGAATATTGAGATCATTAGTAACGGGGTGATCAATACGTTTGATGGTGTCCTCTCTGCCCAAGGCTTGGGGAGCTTTAGCAACGGGGGTGCCCTTACCCTGGAGGCAGAGCTAGGCATTGTCACCGCTAGTCTCTTGGTCAATGGATCCGGTTTCGGTGGTCTGGTAGCCCTCACTTCGCCCCAAGGGATCAATACGTTATTTGGCACCGTAGATGCTACGGGCGGGAACGCCAATGGCAGTGTTACGTTTAATGCTGGAGCTGACATTAGCAGTGCCGATCTCTTGGGTGGAACCATAACCCTAGATAATGCCGCCACTGTAAATCCGTTTAAGATAGATACTACCTACGGTAGTCTTATTGCTGCCGATAACTTAATCTTGACAGCGTCCGGCGAAGTGTTGCTCCCGGCAACAGTTGTTGTCACGGATTCTATGGTAATTACAAGTGAAAATAATAGTATCAGGGGTTTTAATCTCAGTGCCATTAATGATATTAGTCTCCTTGCAGCGGGCGGAATTTTCTTAACTGACCTGACTACTTTAGGTGGAGCCATAACGCTCAATGCGGATCAATTAATTACGCTGGATAGTATCTTTTCTTTTGGGGGCGATGTAAGCCTGACGAGTACTTCTAATTTCATTGCCCTTAGCGATGGCATCGATACGGATGGTGGCGATGTCACCTTAGATAGCCGTTTAAATTTAATCTTAAATGCCGTTGATACTACCAATCTCGTTGCAGATGGTGGCGATATTACGCTAATCAGTAATGCCGGGACAATTACGACGGGCGATCTATTGACAACCTCGGCTACAGCCCAAGCCGGATCCGTTGCCCTAACTGCCTTAGGAACTATCTCAACCTTAGATATTTTCGCTGAGGGGGGGAGCGGCGGGGATATTAACCTTATTAGCTCTGACTCGATCAATACCCTTGAACTCAAAACCTTTGGCGACACCAACGGTGGTGCTATCGGGCTTAATGCTGCGGGGACCGTCACAACCGGGGCTATATCCCTGGGGAGTCTGACCTTTAGTGGTTCTGATCTGACTATTACTACGGCCGGAACGGTAACTTTGGGCTTGATCACTACCCTAGGCGCAGATGTCACCATTGCTGGAGGCACGTCTGTTATTGGGCTCAATGGTATTGAGACCCTGGGGGCTGATGTAACGCTAAGCGTTGGTTCAGACTTAACCCTGGATAGTGGGGTAAGCACTGCGGGGGGCGATTTTACCCTAGTGGGATCAGGGGACTTGGTGCTCACCACGACGGGCTTTATTGACACCGTAGGCGGGGATATTGCGTTTAATGCGCCGGGCTTGATCCAAATCAACACTGACTTAAGTACCGCTGGTGGAGCGATTACCCTCACGGGAGCAGAGATTACGGCCCAGGGCACGTTGAGCAGTGCAAGTACCGGCAATAGCGGTGGGATCAGCCTGAATGCCTCTGGACCCATAACCACTGGCGATCTCAGCACAGCAAGCGGGGGCAATAGTGGCGCAATTACCCTCAATACCAGTGCTGGCGCCCTTGATACAGGCACTCTTTCGACAGTAGGTACGGTGGCAGGGGGAGTGATCACCCTTAATGCCCAAGGAGCGATTAGTACTGCGGATATAGCTTTAGGAACGTTGACCGGGACAGGAGGGGGTAGCCTTCAAATCGACACTCCCGCCAGCTTAAATGTGGGCAATATCAATACGGGCGGGGCCAGTATTCTGCTCGGTAGCCTAAGTGCGCCGACGACGGTGGTTTTACCAGGGACGATTGAAACCTCCGGCGGTGATTTTAATTTAACCGTTGCCACAAATTTAAATCTGAGCGGAGCAATTATTACTTCGGGGGGCGATCTTACCGTAACCAGTGGGGGGGATTTAGTAGTACCCGGATCGATCAGTACTTTAGGGGGAGCATTAACCTTTACGGGTAGTGCGATCACGGCCTTAGGAAGCTTGGATACCAGCGGAGTCCTAGGGGGCAATCTCATCCTCAATGCCAGCGATGACCTCTTAGTAAGTAGTCTTTCTAGTACCAGTAGCGGTGTTGCCGGGGACATTGTGCTCAGCAGTGGCGGAACGATTACCACCACCGAGATCAATGCAAGCGGAGCAAGTAACGGGGGTACCGTTAGCCTTACCGCAGCAACCGGGATCACCACTGGAAGTATTGTTACTACTGGGGCTAGCGCCGGGGATATTACCCTGACTACCACCAACGGTGGCATCACCAGCACCGCCCTCACCGCTAATGGCAGTACTTCAGGCGGTGGGATCACCGTAGGTGCCTTGGGGGATGTAAATCTAGGTGCGCTAACCTTTGGCAGTACGGGCGGAATCGCCAATGCTTTGATCTTGGATACCAATGGGGCCGTAAATCTAACCGGGGCCGTTACTACTAATGGAGCGGATTTATTGATCGGCGCAACCCTAGCGCCTAGTTCTGTCTCCTTCACCGGTAGCAGCCTGGATACCCAAGGGGGCAATCTGACCCTAAATGTTGCTGGAGACGTGACCTTAGATCAAGCAATCACCACCGAGGGGGGATTCGTAGACCTATTAAGTGGCGGAATCCTTAGCCTAAGCGATCTGATAGTGACAGAGGGCGGGGCCATTACCTTAACGGCGACCACGATTGATACGACCCTGGGAACCCTAGATAGCCGGGCAACAGCGGGCGGCGCGGTCAATGTAACGGCTACAGGTTCCCTTGCTAGCGGATCAATTTTGACCGATGGAACCATCGCTGGGGATATTACCCTGATCAGTGGGTCGGATCTCAATACGGGAACCCTTTCGGCCGTAGGCACAGATACGGGCGGGGCAATTACGTTAGATGCGCAAGGTGCCCTTACCACAGCCGCTATTTCCTTGGGCACCGCTACGGGTACTGGGGGCGGGGTATTGAGCCTGGATACAACTGGGGTGATCACCCTAAATGGAGCCATCAATACGGGCGGGACCGATTTAGCCTTGGGGACTGGAACCGCTCCGACCCAAGTGATCTTGCCCGCAACCCTAGATACCCTGGGGGGAGACCTCACGCTGGTAGTTTCAGGGGACCTCGACTTCTCCGGTACGATCCAGACGGGGGGCGGTTTAGTCGACTTCACCAGTCCAGGGGGCTTAACCATTGACGGCACGATCACTACCAGTGCCGGGGCCTTGACCCTAACGGGCAACAGCCTAGATACCACCCTCGGAATTTTGGATGGCGGCTTGGTGAGCCTAAACGCTACAGGAGATCTGTTTAGCGGGGTGATCAATGGCAGCACCGTAACGCTCACCAGTAGCAGTGGAGCAATTGACACGAGGGGCGGGACGATCACTGCCAACGGGGGGGCAATTACCCTGGATGCCGCACAAAGCCTAACTACCGCCAGTCTGGTTGCCAACGGCGGGGCTATCGCCCTCAATGCCAGCACCATTGACACCACCAGCGGAGTTATCGAGGCATTAACTGGATCTATTACTTTTAATGCTTTAGACAATATCACAACAGATACGTTGACCGCTGGGGCTATTAGCCTGACCAGTACCAATGGTGCCCTGGAAACCACCACCCTGAGTACCGCCAATAGTACTGGGGATAGCGGATCTATTGCCCTTAGCGCCAGTGGTCCGGTTACGACGGGGACCATGAGTACCACGGCTATCGGGACAGCGGGATCGATTCTCGTGACCAGCGGTGGGACTATTCTCACGGGGGATCTCGATACGTCGGGGGCAACGGGGGGGACGATTGATCTTAATGCTCAAAATGATCTCACCACCGGGAATGTGACCCTGACGACGGGGGGCGCGCTCAACCTCAATGCTCCGGGGGTGATCACGTTGGCTGGGGTTAGTACGGGCGGAGCCGACCTGATCATTGGGTCCGGGACTGCACCGACGGCTCTGGTGCTACCCGGTACGGTAGCTACCGCAGGCGGGGCAGTAGACCTAACCATCAATGGTGACTTCACCTTGGCAGGGGCAGTCCTGACCGAGTCTGGAGATTTTACCCTAACCACTGATCAGGCTACGGTCACTGGAATGCTAGATACGAGCGGGGGCGAGGTAGCGATTACCGCTACAGCTATCGATACCCAGTTGGGGATCATTGATAGCGGGAATGTCAGCCTTACGGCTACTGGGGATCTCCTCGTGGGTAGTATCTTGACCAACGGCAGTACAGCCGGAACTATTACCCTCACCAGTACCACAGGCTCGATCCAATTAGCTGGCCCCCTCACCACCAGTGGGGGTGATGTTGCCCTGAGTAGCGCTGGGGATCTCTTGCTCGATACCCAAATCTCAACGGGCGGCGGGGATATTGCCTTAGACGGTGCCACGGTTACTTTGATAGATCTGATGACCAGCGGCGGTGGCGACTTTATCCTTAATAGCACCGGGACCGTCACCCTCAACAGCACGATTGATACCGATGGGGGCAACGCCCAGGTAAGTGGATCGGTCATCACGCAAGCCGGGACTTTAGATACCAGCAGCAGTACAGGCAATGGCGGCGCTATCGGGATCACGGCTACCACTGATTTGACCTTAAGCGGACTGGTCTCTAGCGAGTCAACCACGGGCCAATCAGGGGCCGTCACCCTCACGAGCGCCGGTGGGATCGATACGACGGAGGCGGTGATCTCGGCCAGTTCCGGTGGACTAACGGGGGGTCAGGTCAGTTTAGCTAGTACGGGGGCGATCAATACCGGGGTTATCACGACAGCCAGTAATGGCACAGCGGGAACGATCCTGCTCACCAGTGGTGCGGAAATTAATGCTGGTTCCCTAACGGCGACGGGCGCAACCACAGGGGGGAATATTGCCCTCAGTGCTGGCGGCGATATCACCGTTGGCTCCCTATTAGCTAGCGGAGGCGGCACAGGCGGCGCAATCACGCTAACCAGTGCAACGGGTGGGATCGATAGCTTGGGCGGATTAATCGATAGTTCGGGCGGGCTTTTAGGTTTACCTGGAGTAGGTGGAGCCATTTCCTTTAGTGCCCAAAATACAATTTTGATCGGTGATATCAATTTTGGGACGGCTAGCGGGAGCGGGGGCGGGGCCTTGACGGTAGATACCCCTGGGGGCTTGACCCTCGCAGGAACGATTAGCACCGGCGGGGCGGGGCTTTTGATCGGCACCAATAGCAGTCCGAGCAGTGTATTACTCCCCGGAACTATCAATACTGTCGGTGGAGACTTTAGTTTAAACCTAGCCCATAGCTTCACCCTGACCGGATCAGTCCTCACCTTTGGAGGCGACTTCAGTCTAGCTAGTGCCGGTACCTTGACTGTTCCTGGTACCGTGCAAACCAACGGTGGATCGTTGACCCTTAATGGTACTACGGTTGATACCTCCAATGGGCTGATCAGCAGTAGTAATAACGCAGGTACGGGCGGGGCCATAACCTTAAATGCTTCGGGCTCGATAATTACCGGGGCTTTGAATACAAGCGGTTCCAATGGCGCCGGGAGCCTTACCCTCGATACCAGCGGATCAGTGACCACGGGATCGCTGACGGCAACGGGCGGGACCGGAGCCGGGGGCACAATTAATGTCATAGCCGATCAGATCACCGCAGGAGCTATCAATAGCTCAGGAGCAGTGGGCGGGAACGTCCAATTGACGGCAAATAATGATCTAAATGTCCAAAATATTACCAGTACGGGCACTACCATCGGGGGTAATGTCCTACTCAGTACTGCCGGAACGCTCCAAGCCGGACTGATCGATACCCGTGCTAATGGTACCGGCGGATCGGTGACCCTAACCGGTGCCGCCCTGACGCTGGATGCCATCAATGCCCAAGGCAGCAACGGCGGCACTGTAACTTTGACTTCCCCCGGTTTGATCCAAGTTACGGATACTTTTGTCGATCAAAATGGGCAAACAGTAAGTATTGCGGCTGGACCTGTCATCATTCAACACGGGGGAGGGGCCACAGAGACCCCCTTTATTGTCGGGAATAGCGCCACCAATGGTACCGCCGGAGCAATTACAAGTAGTCCAATCAATACCGTTGATACCACTCAGGTTTTTCCTGGCAGTTATACCCAAGATGATATCCAGATCGTAGCCAATCCTGAGCCGCCGCCGCCACCACCACCTCCTCCACCACCACCTCCTCCACCGCCGCCGCCAGTACCGGAACCTATGGAGCCTGTGATCGCTCCTAATATTCCTACGGATCTCCAGGGCCAAAATGTGACTCCCGTAACGTTAGGTAGCCTATCCATAGATGCTTTGGAGTCGGTTCTTTCAACGACGGATGTGCTACGAAATAACCTGACCCAAGTGTTCGATGCGGGCAATCTTGAGCAGATCCTGGGTGCAACCGAAGGGCTTTGGGAGTCGGAGTTTGAACAATACTTTGGTCAGGGACTCAGTGGTTTCGCTGGACCTTCGGAATCAACAACTCAATTGTTACGACGCATCACCCGTGAAACCGGGCAAAAACCTGCCCTGATCTATATCGTGGCGTTGCCCAAACAATTAGAACTCATTCTTTTAACACCAGAGGGCAAGCCCTTTAGAAAGACCTTACCAGAAGTCACCCGTGAGCGCCTTTTAGCCCAGGTTAAAGTCTTTAATGACGAAGTAAAAGACCCCCGCAAGATCAATACAGTCAGTTATTTAGCATCGGCCCAACAACTCTACCAATGGCTGATTACCCCGCTTGCTTCAGAACTCAAGGCCCAGAAGATCAATACCCTCGTATTTTCTCTAGATGCGGGACTGCGTTCGATGCCCTTGGCGGCGCTCCATGACGAAAAAGAATTTTTGGTTGAACAATATAGTTTGGGCTTGATCCCCAGTATCAACCTAACCGATACGCGTTTTGTACCGATTAAGGGTTCCCAGATCTTAGCCATGGGTCTATCTAAACCGACCCAAGACCAAGTAGCACTGCCGGCGGTTCCCTTAGAACTTAAGACGATTTTGGAAGACTTTAACGGCGCCGGTCAATATTTTCTCAATGAAGAATTCACCTTTGAGAACCTCCGTAACCAACGCATCCAAAAGCCCTTTGGCGTGATCCATTTGGCTACCCATGGGGAGTTCCGACCCGGCACACGGAGCAATTCGTATATTCAACTTTGGAATGGAAAACTCCGCTTAGACCAGTTGCGGGACCTGCGCTGGAATGATCCTCCCGTGGAAATGGTAGTCCTGTCAGCCTGCCGGACAGCCGTAGGCGATGATGAAGCAGAACTGGGTTTTGCTGGTTTTGCTGTGCAAGCTGGGGTAAAAACCGCTGTCGCCAGCCTTTGGTACGTTAGTGATGAAGCGGCCCTAGCACTTATGGCGGAGTTCTACAGTCAATTACAACAATCACCCATCAAGGCTGAGGGTTTAAGGCAAGCACAAATGGCGATGCTGCGGGGACAAGTGCGCCTCGAAGGGGGCTCTGTGCTTACTGCTCAACAAAGAGGTAGTATTGTGCTTCCCCCCGAACTACAAAAGCGCGGGGATAAAAATCTCTCTCATCCCTTCTACTGGGCTGCTTTTACAATGATTGGTAGCCCTTGGTAACAGGATCAAAGCAGTGGTTAATCTACACACGATTGAACTCAAAGCCTTCATCCCTGCCAAAGACTTTGAGCGGTCTAAGCAGTTCTATCAAGATATGGGTTTTACCCTAGCATCAGAAACCGATGGTATTGCCTACTTTCACTATGAACAGGTTAGTTTTCTATTGCAAGACTTCTATGTTAAAGAGCTTGCGGACAATTTTATGATGCATCTCCTCGTTGAAAATATCGATGCGTGGTGGAGTAGGCTCCAAGAGCAAAAAATAGCTGAAAAATATAATATCAACCTACTTCCTCCCGAACAAAGACCGTGGAGAATGCGTGATTTTGTGCTCTCTGATCCTTCGGGAGTAGTATGGCGTATCGCCGAAAACACGCCAGATTCAAGTTAAAGGCGACTCAAAACCTTGTATTCAGCTCGATCTTAGGGCGAGACGGTAGGCTTTGACGGATTGGGTCTGCTTTGTGGGATCGAGAAATTGAAGCAGGAGATCAGGATCTAAGTCAGGCAGAACTTGACTACGTTGCTGCACCCTATAGGGCTGGTCTGGGTCTATCAAAATATAGAAACTGAGTTTTTTTTGATCCCAAACCCACACTTCATGGACTCCTAACCCCCGATAGATTTCTAGTCTATCGACCATTCCATGGGTGATCACAACCTCAAGGGCCAAGTCTGGAACTTCCTCTAAGGTCCCCAGTACATAACATTCGTCGGGTTCTAGACCACGTTCTTTTGCTTTACGGCGAAAAGTTGTGCTGCCATAACCATTCAAATCCAGACCTCTTTCCTCGGCGTAGGCCTCTAGCAAACGAGCCAGCATTTTCTTAATGTTTTCGTGGGTACGTCCCGGCATCCAGATCTCCAATACGCCATTTAGATAGTTCAAACGCAAGGCAGGATAATCATCCCCGAATAAAGAGAGTAATGTTTCGTAGGTCTCCCAAGGGACTGCTTGCAGGATAATCCGTTGCTCCGTCGGAAGCATAGGTAGATCTAAGATCTGCATGGTTAACTAGTCCTCTGTACTGAGATCAATATTATAGGGTTGATGATTCTAAGCGCTCAATTGATAATTTTGCTCCCTACATCAGAGATGTCTAAGGCGATTACCAACTAAGTCAAGTGTTTTTTGAGGAAGCCAACGGTTGCTTCCCAGGCAGCTAAGGACTCGCGGTAGCGCGCTGAGTTACTACCGACTTGCTTAATGATCTTATTGCGGTAGATCAAAAAGCCATGTCCTGATTCTGGGTAGACCTTCAGTTCGACCGATTTACCTGCTTGTTTAAGGGCTTGGGCCAACTCTTGTCCTTGATCCGGTGGGGTCAAACTATCTTTTTGTCCTTGAATGATTAAAACTGGGCATTGGATCTGGGGGACTACGGCCAGTCCATGCCTACGGCGAAAGTTTTCGGGGACATCCTCTGGACCTTGACCATAGGTCTTAAGGGTCAGGGGATCCTTACCTAATTGCTTAGAGTCCTTAAGAAATTGATACCAAGTGTAAATATTCGCTACCCCATAGGCAAAAACTACGGCCCCAAAAAGTTCTGGATTACGGGCGCTCGCCAAAAGACTGATCAAGGCCCCGTGGCTCATGCCCACCAGTCCCAAAGGTCGCGGGTTGACTTGGGCTCGGGATCTTAAAAATTGAGCGCCAGCTATGACATCCGCCACTTCACCCTGGGCGATCTCGATCTCCCCTTGGGAACCATCTTCGCCCCGATAACTTGGGGCAAATACGACAAACCCTTGGTCAGCAAGTTCTTTGGCCCGCTCTTGGGTCGAAGCCGTCACCCCGCTGATGCCGTCATGGTTGATCAAGACCCCTGGGGCAGGGGTTTTAGCCGGAAGAAATAATCGGCCCTTGACCCGTAACCCCTCACTGTCATAGGTGACAAGAAAATGACGGGACGCTACTTCTTCGAGGACGGGTTTTGCCCAACTCACGCCCCCTAAGGTTAAAGACCCAAGTAAAATAACGCGGCGTTTGATCATTTCAACTCTCTGGAGGTAGTGTATGTGCGCCCAAAACGGGGATAATGCCTCTAAAATCAGCGAACCAACATGAGTGAACGACTGCTTACCCTAGCCCAGTGGATGGCGGGAGATTTTAGTAACCGGGAACAGGCTTTTAAGGAACCAGCTTTTTTCTCTCAGATCCGCGTTTGCCACCGACCTTTAGCCTATGATTTTTTCGGGGGCATTGGCTTCTATGTAGAGCAAGCCTACGATGTTTTTTTAAGTGATCCCTACCGGGTTCGGGTATTGCACCTCTTAGACCGGGGCGAGGACCTCTATATTGAAAACTATAAAA
>JANNOF010000347.1:0-4716 GCA_031398925.1 Gloeobacteraceae cyanobacterium SOY_34_metabat_371
CGTGAGTGGTCAGGTAGAAGTACAGCGCTTAAAAAACCTGGCTAATCTGGATTTCGTCCAGTCTGTATCCCAGCCCGAGCCATCGGATCTTTTGCAAACGAGTGCACCTAAGCCAATTCAGGCTACGGCTAGTCTCCCCAAACTGGATACACTACATCGGCGCGGGTTTATGGGCAACGGCGTCAAAGTTGCGGTAATTGACAGCGACTTTGATCTTAATCATCCCCAGTTGCGCGGTGGCATTATGCATGTGGAGCGGATTCCCAAGGCGGTCCAAGGGAATCAGTCCCACGGTACTACCGTGGCTGCGACCCTGCGTTCCGTGGCTCCCCAAGCCGATTTGATCTTGCTGGCTGTGGGTTCAGCACCGGGGAATAACGTTTATCGGGCCATTGACCGGGCCTTAGAACTCGGGGCAGTCGTGATCAACCTTTCGCTAGGCAAGGCCATACCCGATGCAGGGTTTTTACGCGGTAATACGCCCCTAGTACAAGCCCTAGATCAAAAATTGAGCGACCGCCGCGCTGTCTTGGTGACCGCTGCTGGCAACTATAACCGTTCTCTAGGCTTTTTAGATAATGCTGGTGCCCAAATGATCTCGGCTGGGGGAGATCATGTCTTCAAGCTCTCTGCCCAAACAGGGGCAGTTATGCCTTTATATTGGCCCCGTAGTCTGCGTGAGACCTATATATTTGCGGCTTGGGATGATGAATATCGCGCTGGAATTAGGGGTAATAGTGATTTGACACTGGAACTATGGGCGGTCAATAAAAATAAGCAGCGTACGCTCCTTGCCCTTGCCAATAATAATCAACTAGCTGGCAAGCCCCCACGGGAGATCATTCAGTTAGCCCGCCCCAGTTCAGCAAGCTATGGTAAGCCGGGCATTATTGGGGTTAATGAAACAAGTGAACGGTTTGAATTGCGGTTACGTAGCAATCTCCCGCCCCAGAGTATGAACAACCGCGCACTTCGTTTTGGGGCTGGCATCGGAGTTGAATTAGCCCAGCCCAGTAACCGCACCAGTATTTCTGCTGCCCCCTATGCCCTTGCCAGTGGGAGTATTATGGTCGGGGCTTTTATCTCTGATCAAAGAAGCGAGCGTATTGACCCGCACAGTGGTCGTGGGCCGCAACAAGAAGGCGTTATGCGGCCTAATGTCTTAGCCTCAGCGGTCTCACCGTTAAAAGGGCTGCCCCTCCAAGGGACTTCCGTCGCTACCCCTTATGTGGCGGGACTATGTGCTTTATTAAAAGGAAGTTTACCCCTTTTAAATACGGTGCAGATCAAAGAACTACTCACGCAGAGTGCCACACGGTCGGGGCTGATCGGACGGGTCGATCCCCTTTTAACTATGGAAGCAGCGCTTGCGGGACAGCGTCCTTGACACGCTCCGGCCTAAAGGGGCGGAGATTCTTGGTTCAGTGATCCAGCTTGCTCTGGTAGGATTGCTCCAACCAAAGTAGCGGCCGAGTCTCTCCAAGCATTGCTTGGGTCACGTACCTTACCTAATCTCCGACGTAGGATATTTCTAGCTGCATTGTGGTCGGTGTGACGCCTCGAAAACTTGACGATGGAAGATTAGAAGGATCTATCAATGAGATAAGTCAATTTAAGATTTTATAAGTAGAGGTACCTACAAGATTTAGTAAGACGATTGTATACTTATACCAAGGATTATTGCTTGATGAAGCACCCAATCAAGGGAGACGAAGCAAGTGAAGACGCTCAGAGAGATCCAAGACACCTTTAAGCATGTAAGGCCGTTTCTTTATGATAAATATAAAATTAAAGAATTAGGTATCTTTGGTTCTTATGCTAGGGGTGAAGAACAGCTAAATAGTGATATTGATATCTTAATTGACTATACGGAAGCCCCTGATTTATTTCAAATGATGGAGCTAGAGGATTATTTGTCTGGTCTTATCGGTATTAAAGTCGATGTGGTAACGATAAATGGATTGCGCCCTCGACCTAAGGAGCGGATTTTAAAGGAAACTATTTTTCTATGACTAAGTTTTTCATAAACCGCCTTCAGGATATTTTTGATGAAATAGAAATCATTGAAAAATTTATTGCTGGTATGAGTATTGAAGAATTTAAAGCCGATCAGAAAACCATATATGCTGTTACTAGAGCTATTGATATTATAGGTGAAGCAACAACGCACCTACCGCAGGAATTAAAAAATAAATACCCATCTATCCCTTGGCGACAGATCAAAGGGATGCGTAATAAATCAATCCATGAATATTGGAGCGTGGATACAGATATCCTATGGCAAACTACTCAAGTAAGTATTCCTAAACTCAAAGAAGAATTATTAAGCATAAAAGACGAGTTAGCTAAAGCATAAATTTAAACCACGGGTTAAAGATCATGTTGATCTCCAGAACTACCTAAAAACAGGCTAAAGATCAGTAACTAACAGGGTCAGATCCTTCTACCATGAAGTCTAGCCCTTGGATAAATCATGCGCGAAGGAACCGACGTTTTTTTAGAAAAGGACTATGAGTCCAGTGAAGATGCATACCAGGCCCGCAACGACCGAGCCGCCCTGTTAACGACCCAGGGCAAGGAAGTGCTTTGCCAAGATCTAGTAGCCCCCGTCTCTGGGCGCATGGTCTACGTGGTTCAGATCATCGAACCCGAAAGCGATGAACCCCAACGACGGAGTGGCGGTAAGCAACGGTATGCCAACAATAAACGCCCTACCCCCCGCAAACCGGCTGTGGTCTTAGCAGACCCGCAGAGCGATGAGTTTGCCGATGAATGACCCGCGCTTGATTGCCGCGGATGCACAGGCTTTTCGAGCGGCAGTTCATAGGGCGACTCCGTACAAACCGATTTATGTCAAGCTCAAGCTGATCTGGGCCTGCAATTTGCGCTGTGCCATGTGTAACCACTGGCGGGATCCGGTGGAAGCCCCTATGGCTACCGAGCGTTTACTTGATCTGATTGATGAATTAGCTGGTTTAGGCTGCCAAAAAATTCATCTTTCCGGCGGAGAACCGACCCTGCGACCGGATCTGGAACTTTTGATCCGGCGCATGAATAGGTACGGGATCCGGGCCACCATGACCACCAACGGCACACGCCTGACCCCAGAGCGGGCACAAGCCCTAGCTGAAGCAGGTTTACACAAGGTCAATATCTCCCTTGATAGCCCCGATCCCCAGATTCATGACCGGATCCGGGGCGTAGCGGGGGCGTGGGCCGACACCGTAAGGGGGTTGCGTTATTTGCGCCCTTGGCTCCAGCGCGAACAGGCCATCAGGATCAATACCGTGGTCTCTCCTTGGAACTATCAAAGCCTCGCCCAACTCCCTGATTTAGCCCACAGCCTTGGGGCCGACCGGATCAATTTGATCCCCATGGACTTCAATACCCCCGATATTACACCCTTAACTTTTCGCCAGATCCTGTGGTTTAATGCGGTTCTAGCGCCCCAAATCGCCCGTAAAGCGCTGTTTTGGAACCTGATCACGGAGCGCGCTCAAGCCTACCCGTTTGGTACAACTTGGTCTGAAATTCAGCAAAGTCTAAAGGGGAATTACAGCGGCGGATACTATAATCACCACCGCTGCTATGCCCCCTGGACCCATGCCCTCGTTGATCATGTAGGGCGGGTTAGTGTTTGCTGCATGACTACCAATCAAGTGATCATGGGCGACCTGCGTGAACAAAGTTTTACCCAGATCTGGCAGGGGGCAACCTATCAAGAACTGCGCCAATGCGGATCGCTGCCCCAACTGGCTGCTTGCCAAAAATGTGATATGTTTCTAGCCCAAAACCGCCAACTCGAACAGATCCTCCAAGGCTGATCCGTGGGATCATAAACAGGCAGATCAAGGAACAATGTATGGATACCAAAGAGCTGATCCGCCAAGCCAAACAACAAGTAGGGATCACCGCCGCCGCACGGGTTAGTGCGGGGATGACCGTCGGACTAGGCACCGGATCAACGGCGGCCTTTGCTATTGCGGAATTAGGGCGTAGACGGCGCGAGGAAGGGCTGGATTTTATTGGTGTGCCCACTTCCTTTTCGGCGGCGGTCCAAGCCAAGCAAGAAGGGATCACGATTCGGACGTTTGATCAGATCAGTACTATTGATCTCGCCATTGATGGGGCCGATGAAGTAGACCCCCAAAAGAATTTAATTAAAGGCGGGGGCGCGGCCCACACCCTCGAAAAAATTGTTGATGGCAAAGCCATACAGTTTTTGGTCGTGGTCGATGATAGTAAGCTCGTCCAGGAATTAGGGGCCTTTCCCTTACCGGTGGAAGTCTTGCCCGTGGCGGTCTACGCGGTGATGGAAGCTTTGGTTGCTCTAGGGGGTAAGCCCCAGATCCGCCTTGGGGTTAAAAAAGATGGCCCCGTGATCACCGATCATGGCAATTTTGTGGTCGATGTAGATTTTGGACGTATTACCGATCCCCTAGCCCTCGAAAAGACCCTCAATAATCTACCGGGAGTTTTAGAAAATGGTCTTTTTGTGGGCCTAGCCACCGAAGTATTGGTGGGTCGTGTAACCAACGGTCAGATCGAAGTAGTTACTTTTTCCTAAGCAATAAAAGCGCGCGGCGGCGGGTACTCTAGAGGCAAGCTAGGATTCTTATGACGCAAGACCCCTCCGGCAAAGCTGAACTTCCCCCTTTACGGCTACCCCCCCGGCCCCCCACCCTTGGGGGCATACGTCCGCCTGCGGTTCCCCCT
>JANNOF010000096.1:0-9718 GCA_031398925.1 Gloeobacteraceae cyanobacterium SOY_34_metabat_371
TTTCAAGATCGTTTTGCCCCCTATCCCGTCCGGGTGGGGTTACTCAATCGTTTTCGGACGCTCTCTGAGAAAAAAGAGCTGCTTGCCCAATTGAAATTAGGCGAACTGGATCTGGTGGTAGGAACCCATCAGTTATTGGGCAAAGAAGTCCAATTTAAAGACTTTGGCCTTAAAGGTTTTGATCTTTTCCTTTTGGGCCACGCCAAAACGCTGTTCTTCATCAATGACCAACAGGCCCAAGTCTTTAAATTGGACTTCTTTGCCCAACAGTTGATGGGTACCCACCACCAGATCCAGTTCGCCTAATTTCAATTGGGCAAGCAGCTCTTTTTTCTCAGAGAGCGTCCGAAAACGATTGAGTAACCCCACCCGGACGGGATAGGGGGCAAAACGATCTTGAAACGTGTGGTAATGCTGCTGGGTCAAGATCGTGGTGGGCGCTAAGACCGCGCATTGTTTCCCTGCCAATAACGCTTTAAAGACGGCCCTGAGGGCGACTTCTGTTTTGCCAAAACCCACATCTCCACACACCAAACGGTCCATGGGCCGGGGGGATTCCATATCTTGCTTGATCTCTTGAATGGCTTTCGCCTGATCAGGGGTCAAGGCATAGGGAAAAGAATCTTCTAGCTCCTGTTGCCAGGGCTGATCCGGTAGAAAACTAAAGCCTGTTTCCTGGGCGCGGCGAGCATAGAGCGCAAGCAGGTCAAAGGCGATTTTACGAACGGCCTTTTTGATCTTTTCGCGGGTCTTCTCCCAGGTTTTGCTGGAAAGTTTAGAGAGATCCGGGGCTTTATCCCCCGTACTGGTGCGGTAGCGACTCAGGGAATTTAACTGATCCGCCGCGACGCGTAGTAATCCGTCGGCGTACTGAATCGTCAGGTACTCGCGACTTTGCTCGCCGATTTCCAGGGTTTCGAGGCGCAAAAACCGACCGATCCCGTGTAAACGGTGGACGATCATATCTCCCGGCGTCAGCTTTTGCAGATCGATCTGTTTGGATTGGGCACGGCGGCGCTTACGCACATAGGTCGGGGTCGCCAGTAAATGCTGTCCAAAAAATTCTCGGTCCGTAATGATCGCAATGCGTAGGGTCGCTAAAACCTGACCCTCTAGATCCGCCAAGCCACTATATTTCAACGCAATGGGCGTTTTATCCTCCCGCAACCTGCCTAGGGCCGGGTAATCTTCGGGATTGGGCACAAACTGCGCCGGACAGTCATGCTCTTGGAGTAGGGCCACGGTCCGGGAGGGCTGGGCTGAGACGATCCAACAACTGATCCCTTCTTTGCGGAGGTCGCGGATATTTTTGGCCATGGCGCCAAATTGATGGGGCTGAACCGGTACCATGCGTCCCCCCAACTGCCCTGCACCTTCACCGTAGGCGACTAAGTTGATCTGGGTAAAGCGGCTGAGCTGCGGGATCAATTCATTAAAAAAGTAATGGATCCGGGGGAGTTCTGTTCCTGGCCACTGTTCTTCGGCGGTTTTTGCCCAACGGTCACAATGGGCGCTACAGGCGAGGGGTTCATCGAGGGCGATCAGGGTAGCTAGGGGTAAATAATCAAGGAGCGAGGAAGGGGGATCAAAGGCTAAGCCCAACCAAGCCCGGATCCCTTCGGGAATTTCGCCCTGTTTAATCAATTCATAGGCGGCTTTAAGCTGCGGTGGAATCGTTTTGAGGTCTTGCAATTCCGGCAGGAGCATGGCCCCCAAACTCACCGGGGTCAGATCTAAATGGGGTACGGGATCTAAAGAGCGTTGACTCCCAGGATCAAATTCACGGATCCGCTCTAGGGTATCGCCAAACCACTCTACCCGTAGGGGCAACTCAGCGGACACCGGAAAAAGATCAATAATATCTCCGCGGCGGGCAAATTGCCCTTCCCGCTCCACCTGTGATACCCGGTTATAGCCCTGCTGCGCCAAACGACTGGCCAGGTCTTCTAGGGCATAGGTCATGCCTACACCCAAACGCTCACAGTACTGTTTAAATAGATCCGCCGGGGGCAAATGGGGTTGGAGCGCCCGGTCGGTGGCTACGATTACGCCGTTGCTACCGCCTTGAACCAATTGGGCCAAAACCTGAAACTGGCCCCAGATCAGTTCTTCTTCAGGATCAAACGGTTCATAGGGAGCCGCCTCGGCCGTGGGATAAAGCTGGACCGTCACCCCTAGGGCCTCCAGGTGTAAACACCAACGGGTCGCTTCTTCGAGGGTAGCGGCGATGATCACGAGGGGACGCGCTACTTTTTGTGCCAAGGCCACCGTCGCCAAAGCGCGTCCCAGACGGTTGGCCCCCTGGATTGTGGTCTTATTTTGGGTAGTGAGTTGCTCGGCTAATTGAGCAATAAAGTTTGCGTCTTGGATCTGACGCACCAATCCCTGGAGGGCCATGGCGTTCTCTACCCTGTCCTACAATTTTGCGCTAGGACCTCGACGAGAGCAAGGGCGGGGACTGCCCAAACTGCTCAATGTCCTAAAAGCTGTTGCCGGAGTTTTTTGATCTCATCGCGGTATTGGGCGGCCTTTTCAAAATTCATTTTTTTAGCTTCTTCCTTCATCGATACCTCTAACTGCTGGATCAAATCAGGTAAATTTTCTAAAGGGACTACATCGCTATGGGCAACGATATTTTCGAGTTCCTGTTGATTGAGTTTACGGGACACCGCTAAATATTCAAGAATACTGTTATCCACTTTTTGGGCAATATTCTTGGGGGTAATCCCATGATCGGCATTGTATTTAAGTTGGATCTGCCGACGACGATCCGTTTCGCGGATTGCCCGGTCCATCGAGTCGGTCATGCGCTCGGCATACATGATCACCTGTCCCCGGATATTACGGGCTGCGCGTCCAATAGTCTGGATCAGCGACCGTTCAGCGCGCAAAAAACCTTCTTTATCCGCATCCAGAATCGCCACCAAGGAAACTTCCGGGAGGTCTAATCCTTCCCGGAGTAAGTTGACTCCGATCAAGACATCAAACACACCTTGTCTTAATTCTTGGAGGATCTCAATGCGTTGAATCGCCTGAATTTCTGAATGCAAATAACGCACTTGGATGCCGCGTTCTTGAAAATACTCCGTCAAATCCTCCGCCATACGCTTCGTTAGGGTGGTCACCAAAACCCGTTCGCGCAAAACAACCCGCTCTTTAATTTCATGTAGCAGATCATCAACTTGACCCTCCACGGGCCGGACCATCACCTCAGGATCAACCACCCCCGTAGGACGGATGATCTGCTGAGCAACGCGCCCGCCAATGATCTGGCGTTCGCTGTCAAATTGGGCTTCCGAAAGCTCTAGCTCCCAAAGCCCTGGGGTTGCCGAGACAAAGACCGCTTGACCCGCTTTTCCCCAAAATTCATCGGCTTTGAGGGGCCGATTATCCGCTGCTGAAGGTAAGCGAAACCCATGATCAATCAAGACTTTTTTACGGGCTTGATCCCCATTAAACATGCCGCGAATCTGGGGCACGGTCACATGGGATTCATCAACGATTAAAAGCCAATCTGCGGGAAAATAATCAATTAAACAAGAGGGCGGTGATCCCGCTTGGCGTCCGATCAAATGGCGTGAATAATTTTCGATGCCGTTACAATACCCCACTTCCCGGAGCATCTCTAGGTCATAGCGCGTGCGTTGGGCGATGCGTTGGGCTTCGATGAGTAAACCCTGCTGTTCAAAGTGTAGGACCTGTGCTTTTAGTTCCGCTTCAATATCCGCACAGGCCCGTTCCAATTCCTCCTTAGGCGTTACAAAGTGCTTGGCAGGATAAATATTGAGGCCCTCCACGCTACTCAGACTTTGACCGGAAACAGGATCACACCAATGAATTGCATCGATCTCATCTCCAAATAGCTCAATACGGATCAAACGATCTTCGTAGGCCGGACCAATTTCGACCACATCCCCTCGCACCCGGAAGCGTCCCCGGCTCATTTCCACATCATTGCGGTCGTATTGAATGGCCACTAAAGCCCGCAGCAGTTCTCGTTGATCAATGTGGGCGCCAACTTTTAAACTAATCGCCGCTTTGAGATATTCTTCGGGCATACCCAAGCCATAAATACAGGAGATCGAGGCCACAACGATCACATCCCGGCGCTCAAATAGGGAGCGGGTGGCCGAGTGCCGGAGCATATCAATTTCTTCATTGATCGCAGCGGCTTTTTCAATATACGTATCAGTACGCGGAATATAGGCTTCGGGTTGATAGTAATCGTAATAACTAACGAAATACTCCACCGCATTATGGGGAAAAAACCTGCGAAACTCATTACACAATTGGGCGGCTAACGTCTTATTGTGGGCCAAGATCAATGTTGGGCGCTGCGCTTGGGCGATCACATGGGCCATGGTAAAGGTTTTGCCCGTCCCGGTAGCCCCTAAAAGAGTTTGATAGCGCTGCTCGGTCGCGATCCCTTGATTAAGATGACGAATCGCTTGGGGCTGATCGCCTTGGGGTTCAAAGGGGGCAACTACCTGAAAAGGAACCGACATAGGTGCTCCACAATAGCGATTATCTATGATAACCTCCGAAATTTTGATCTGTACCCAAGCTAGGCCAGCCTAAGGGGATCCTAATTTTGTGATACGGTGGGCCTGAGTTGGAACATACGATGAATTGGTGGCAAGCGATTGTTCTGGGTTTTGTCCAAGGGTTAACGGAATTTTTACCGATTAGCAGTACTGCCCACCTCAAAGTAATCCCCGTTTTATTGGGCTGGCAAGACCCAGGTGTGGCCTTGACGGCGGTGATCCAGTTGGGGAGCTTGGCGGCGGTTCTAAGTTATTTTGCCCAAGATCTTAAACAAATCGTCCTTGGTGCATGGACGGGGTTTCGCACTAAAGATACACAAAAACTAGAAGTACGCCTTTTTTGGTCCTTATGTCTCGGTACAGTCCCCATTGTGGTTATTGGACTCGCCCTAAAAAGTTTTCTTGAACGGGATGATTCGCCCCTCCGCTCGCTTACCTCCATTGCCACTGCTTCGATTGTGATGGCCCTTCTCCTGTGGGCGGCAGAGACCTGGGGCAAACGCCAGCGGCCCCTAGAAAAAATACGGGTCCTAGACGGGATCTGGATCGGTTGTGCCCAAGCCTTAGCCTTGATCCCTGGGGTTTCCCGCTCTGGTTCGACCCTGACCTGTGCACTTTTTTTGGGACTCAATCGCGCGGACGGGGCACGGTTTTCTTTTTTACTGGGCATCCCAGCGATTTTTTTGAGCGGAATTTTAGAACTGGTACATCTGATCCAGGATGGCTTTGGATCAACCTCCCTAGATGTAGTAGTGGTCGGGGTAATTTCCTCTGCGGTTTTTAGCTATTTGGCCATCGCTTGGTTACTTCAATTTCTACAAACCCAATCCACCGCCGTGTTTATTATCTATCGGTTGATTTTTGGGGTAGGACTTTTGTTCCTGGTCAATCAAGGCATCTTAGCCAATTAGGGAGTTTGAGATGAGCAATCCCGTGATCGCTGCTGGGGGCGTAGTCTATCGAGAACTAAAGGGCATTATTGAAGTGGTCCTGGTGGTGCCTGTCAATGAACCCGACCGCTGGGCTTTACCTAAGGGTCATCGGGAACAGGGCGAAAGTATTGTTACTGCTGCCCTACGGGAAGTGCGGGAGGAAACAGGGCTGACCGCCGAGATCTTAGAAGACTTGGGGTATGTAACGTATTTTTATCGCTGGCAAGGCCAACTCCTACCTAAAGAAGTCCATTATTTTTTGATGGAACCGGTCGGAGGAGATTTTACGCACCATGATCAAGAAATGAGTACGGTTCTGTGGGTACCGCTCCACCAAGCCCTGCAACAGATCACCTTTGATACGGAGCGGACCATTTTAGAGCGGGCCAAAAAGAAACTGGGAGTCTAAGCATTACCCTAAGCAACCAGGATTAAGTATATGACGGGGATCAAATTCCTTTTTGATCTTAGCCATCAAACCCTGGGTATTGCCTTGAAAATCCCAAGTTCCATATTCTGCCTTGAGCGATGGGGTCGCCGTCAGCAAACTCATAAAGCCCCCTTGACGGTGGGCACAGGCCCGTAGGCCAGGAATAGCTTGGGGAACTAGGGTGCCATAGCCCAGCCCACTGGCGGTGATCCAAAAACTACTCATCGGGTCTTGGGTACGGGCTTGGTGCAAAAAAGTCCCGACCTGCGCCGGAAGAAGACCCACCTTCACCAAAAGCGGCGCTTGGCTAAGTTGTTGGCGGACTTGGGCCGTTAGATCAGGGGGCTGGAGATCTAACGTTAGCCCTTGGGCTAGACCAGCCAGTTGCCCTAGGTGTACGGCTACGGCTTCGGGGAATCCATGAAAGGCAATCCACAGCCCACAATAGTTGGGCGTTTGGATCCAGTCCAAGGCCGCGGGGGTCAGGGTCGAGCGCAGCAGTAACTGGACCAAGGGGATCAATAGTTCTAGTGAGCCTGAGATCCAAACCTGTTGTTGCCTAGGAGGCAGGGGAAAAAGTCGCAAGGTGACAGACGTCAGAATCCCTAGGGTTCCGTAGGACCCGGTCAATAGTTTCATCAGATCATAGCCCGCCACATTTTTGACGACGCGGCCCCCGGCTTTGACCCGTTCCCCATCGGCGCGGATCATTTCGAGGCCCAAGACGAGATCCCGCACACTGCCGTAACGGAAGCGCCACGAACCCGTATCTGCTGTAGCGATCACCCCCCCTACGGAGGCTTGATCGGGATACAGCGGATCAACAGGCCAAAATTGACCCTTTTGGGCCAAGATTTGCTGTAGGTTGCGCACGGTCACTCCCGCTTGGACGGTCACCGTTAGATCACTGGCGGCATGATCGATCACCTGGTCTAAAAAGCAGGTACGTACTATCCATTGAGGGGGACGCGACGGCTCACCCCAATGGAGCTTAGAACCATAGCCTGAGGGGATCACGGTCCAATTTTTTTGATGTGCCAAGCCCATAAGTTGGCCTAGGGCTTCCACCGTGCGGGGGGCGACCGTGTGGTTGCCTAGTTCCGCTATATCAAGGGCCAAAAGTTCTGGGGGGAGCATGATCAAAGCATGACAATAAACATTATTTGATTGCTATCCGCGGTGGGTGACTGGACCCAGAGATATTTTTCCCCTGGAGGGGTAGTCCGGTCAATACATACCGTTACGGTGATGGTATCTGTAGTTTGAACCTGGGCCATACCCTCCGCTGCTCCGAGCTGGCAGGTGATCCCCTTGGCAGGACGGACGCGAATCGTCGTGATCCCCTCCAGATTACGCCCCCGTAGGGTGGCTACGATCTGGTCCCCCTGAAAAACTGCATCGGGGAAGGATAGGGGATCGATCCCTGGAAGATTGCCAAAGAGTGCACTTACCATATCCCTGAGCGTACCATACCCCTCCTTGGGTTGCGCTGTGGGATGATAGGAGGTCTGGTCTTGGCCTTGTTATGAATATGAAACCGCGTCGTCTTGCCCGTGAATTGACTTTTTTATGCCTGATGCAAAGCCCGGAACTCCCGAAACCCCAGATTGATCTGGCGCAAATGGTCCGGGGCGTGGTTGGACTCCTGCGCGAAGAATGCGATGAAGCCCTGCAACGGGCCAGTGTGGAAGTAGAACAAAGCCAGACCCATGTGCTGGACTCTGAAATCCGCGCCAAAGACCTTACCCAAGCCAGAACACGTCTACAAGAGGGTATTACCCTAACGGCCCAGGCGATCAACCGCTTAGGATCGGTGTTGGATCTTTCTGACCGAATTATTATGGCGGATCAGCCTGAGGTGCAAAGCTTTGTCTATAGCCTACTCAAATCCTATTTTGCCCATCAACCCCAGATTGATGCCCAGATCGCTGATGCCTTGGTGGGTTGGCAACTAGACCGGATTGGTCGCATCGAACATGGACTGTTGCGCTTGAGTATGACTGAATTGGTGGCTTACCCAGAAATTTCGCCCCGCATTGTCATTTCCGAAGCGGTGGAATTAGCCAAACGCTACGGCGGGGAACAATCCTCTAGCTTTGTGAATGGGGTATTGCGTCGGGTCTTGGATGGCGCCGCGTAGCATAATGAATTAGTTCCCATGGGTGCTTGTGCCTAAGCCCTTGCTCTATCTAGGCTTTGATCCCGGTAGCCATAAGTGCGGTCTAGCGGTAGTAGACAGCCGTAGTCAGATGCTGTGGCGCGGCATTGAAGGGGTGGAAACGACCTTAGAACGGGTCGAAGAAATCTTTTTAGCCAATGATTTAGCAGGCATAGTAATTGGCGATCAAACCCAAAGTCAGTATTGGCAAGATCAAATTCGTAATGCCCTAAAGACCCTTCCCCTCCATGTAGTTCGGGAGGACCATAGTTCAGAGCAAGCCCGCATCCGTTACTGGGATTACTATCCCGCAGGCTGGCAAGCCCTCTTGCCCAAAGGCTTACGGGTCCCCCCCACGCCCTATGATGATCTGGTTGCCCTGATCCTGGTCGAGCGTTTTTTAGCCCAAAAAGTTCTGTAGCGTTATTTTGATCGGCAAAAAGATCACCTAGCCCCCGCGCTGTGTAAAATGAGAGTCATTAAGATCTTTTAAGGATTGGGCATGTCCGCATCGTTGTCAAATTTTTTGTGGAGCCTCTTTTGGGGCGGGGTTTTTCTGGCTGTTGCCGCCGGTGCTTTGACCTTTATTTCCCGTTTTGACCGCCTCCGCTAGTTCCGTCCTCCCCCTAAATTCCTGGTCGGATCTCCTGACAGCCTATGGGGGGGTGCGTTCTCAAACCGAAGCTCTAGCTGCGCCTCTAGCGATAGAAGACTATGGGGTGCAGTCCATGCCCGATGTCAGCCCCCCTAAGTGGCATCTAGCCCATACCGCTTGGTTTTTTGAGAATTTTTTATTGGTGCCCTATCTCCAGGGGTATCAACTATTTCATCCTCAGTTTGGGTATCTTTTTAATTCCTACTATGAAGCGGTTGGTCCGAGGCAGCCTCGTCCCCAACGGGGTTTATTGTCCCGGCCCACTGTGGCTGACGTTTATCGGTATCGGGCGTGGGTAGACCGCCATATGGCGGATCTGTTAACCCAAAAGCTTACGCCATTCGTGCAAAATTTAGTTGTTTTAGGTCTTGAGCATGAACAACAGCATCAGGAATTGCTGTTGATGGATATTTTGCATATCTTTGCGCAAAATCCCCTCCGTCCCGCCTATCACGTACCCCGTGTACCGCCCCTAGGGACTAACCCTCCCGCTACCTGGATCGATTATTCGGGGGGCCTACAGGAATTGGGCTATGGGGGTCAAGCCTTTCACTTTGATAATGAATGTCCCCAGCATCGGGTGTGGCTAGATCCGTACCAACTCCAGTCCCAACCCGTAACCAATGGCGACTATCTTGCCTTTATGGACGACAGGGGCTACCAACGCCCAGAATTTTGGTTAGCCCCAGGCTGGGCTAGGGTTCAACAGGAGCAGTGGCAGGCCCCGCTTTACTGGGAGCAAACCGCAGGATCCTGGAGCCAGATGACCCTAGGCGGGATGCAGGCGGTAGATCCGGCGGCTCCGGTGTGTCATGTGAGCTATTACGAGGCGGATGCCTATGCCCGTTGGTCTGGGGCCTGTCTGCCCAGCGAGCAACAATGGGAGTGCAGCGCCCGGTTGCATCCGGTGGCAGGCAATTTCGTCGAATCCGGTTATCTTCAGGCTGTCCCTATCGTGGGCGAGCAGTTTTTTGGAAATGTGTGGGAATGGACCCAAAG
>JANNOF010000115.1:0-18436 GCA_031398925.1 Gloeobacteraceae cyanobacterium SOY_34_metabat_371
ACGGGCTGAGCAAATAAAGGAAATGAGTCAAGCGGTGATTTTGGCAGGCAGTCAACGGCAGTTTCTACTACCTTGGCCCACAGAGCTACCAGTGGGGCCACTCCAAGCCACTTTTGAGGGGCAAATCCCCTAACTCCGCCCTCTGAGGGTGTCCTATGTCCCGTGCCGATCAAGCCTTCCTCTGTCTGAGTGGTTTATTGGTGTTGGGAGGTACTAGTGTTGTCGCTCAACCCCAAGTGCCCCCCATCCACTCCTCCGAAGCACAACTTTTTCAAAAAGTCTTTGGTACGCCCCCGCCTATTCAGCCCGCCCTAGTACCCCTATGGATCGACGGGACCGAACAGGGCCAAGTACGCCTATTGATTGCTCCAGCCGTGGGGGAAGTACAGATTGAGGCGGTTCCCCTACAGACCCACCTTGAACCGACGGTGCTACCGGATCTATTGACCCGTTTAACGGATCAGGTGGATGCCCAAGGAAATATTACGCTAACGGTTTTAAAAACCCTGGGACTTGAGGCCCATTTTGACGCGCAACGGCTTGAATTGCGGATCCAGACACCCCCTCAGTTACGCCGCACCCAACGCACCCCCGTCGCCCAAGTAATCCCTGAAATGAGTAATGCGTTGCCCCCCAGTAAACTCAGCGGTTATCTGAATATCCGGGGCGGGCAGGATTTTGGCTGGGGACAAGTTAGGGAAGAACCGACACGACTGAATATAGAAGGGGTCCTAAACTTTGAGGGCTGGGTTCTAGAGGGCAACGTGAATATCGGTTCTGCAGGCCGGGGAGATTTTCGTCTCGTTCACGATGATCCCCCCAATGCATTGCGCTGGAGCTTGGGAGATATTGTCATTCCCGTATCAGGTTACCAGAGTAGTCGGCCTATGGCTGGGATCAGCGTCGCCCGAAATTTTAGTCTGCAACCCTATCGGCTGACCCGTCCGATCGGACAATTTACTTTTTTTCTAGAGCGTCCTTCCCGCGTTGAAGTCTATATTAACGGCCAACAAACTCAAGTCCTACAACTCCCAGCAGGTCCTCAGGATATTCGGTCCCTATCCTTGGCTGGGGGCCTTAATGCTGTGCAATTACTGATCACAGATGATCTAGGGCGCATAGAGCGGCAGAACTTTAGTGCCGCCACAGCCGGGCAATTACTCGCCCCTGGGGTAGAACAATTTGCCTACGCCGTGGGTTTACCGACCCAACAAGAACAAGGAGCGCGGATTTATGATGGAACCCGCCCTACGCTCTCCTTGAATCACCGTTTAGGGATCACCGATACTACAACCCTGGGAAGCTATCTCCACGTGGATCCGCGTCAACAACTCTTGGGTTTTGAGGGGGCATGGGCTACATCTTTAGGCAATTTAAGTACCGATGTAGCCTGGAGTCATACCCAGGGCTTAGGGAGTGGTACGGCCTTTAGTCTCCGCTACAATTTACTCCAGACAGGGCAAGACCCGCTGGAAAATCGGGATTTGGGGATCAGCTTTGAACATCGGGATGCCCATTTTGCCTCACCTGCGGACGTTTTGCCCGCTATAGGACGGGGTGAACACACCCTAGTCTCCGTCTCCTATCGTCAGCAGCTCTATAACAACACGGAGGTAAGCATCAATGCGAGTCAGCAATGGGGATCTAACCCCAGTACTCAGCTTGCCTTGGGTCTGAGTCGAAACTTTGATCAGGGGCTAGGGATGAACCTGAGCTTTAGTACGATCAATCGGGGTGGTCAGCAGGAGCAAAGGATCGCGCTGAATCTAAATTGGCGGCTGCCCCAGGCTGGTCAATCGCTCCAAAGCACCCTAGACACCACCAACGGCAATACCAGCCAACGCCTCACCTGGAACTACCAGTCTCCGCAAAGTGTAGATGGCTGGCGGGCTTCTGTGGGCATGAACACCCGAGCCGATGAAATGGGCCTACAAGCCCGTGTCGGGTATAACGGCTATCGAGGAGAAGCCACCTTGACCCATGATCAAAGCGGTAGCAACAATTTGACCCGTCTAACCTTTGGTACAGCGCTGGTTTTTGCCGCTGGTTCGTGGGGCTGGTCTCGCCCCGTGACCAATAGCTTTGCGCTAATTAAGCCCCACCCAACCTTAAAAAATCAACTCTTAGCCATCAATCCGGGGATTTATGGTTCGTCAGCACAGGCAGATCAGCTTGGTCCGGCGGTACTCCCTGGACTCGACCCGTACCAAATCACCCAACTACGGGTTGACGCGCCCCAGCTAGCCTTGGGTCAAGACTTAGGCCAAGAAAATTACGCGCTATTGCCCCAGTACAAAAGCGGCACGCTGATCACTGTGGGTACAGATGCCACCGTGCTTATCACCGGGATCCTCCAGGAACACGGTAAACCCTTGGCCTTAGGAAGCGGAACGATCCAATCGCTGAGTGATCCGGCTAGGCGGGCAATGACCATTTTTACAAATCGCGCTGGAAAATTTGCCCTCGCTGGTCTTAAACCCGGTCGCCATATCCTCAAGTTAGCCCAAGGCGCTACGGTAAATTTTGAGATTCCTGCCACAGTACAGGGGGTCTATGCCCTAGGTACACTTTTGGTGGATTCCGTAACAGCTCCAGCCCAAGTCGTCACCCAAATGATTCCAGCAGATCCCATTAGTGAATCTCATTTCCCCAAGCATCAACCCCACCCCACAGTGCATAACAACCAAAAACGGCCCTCAGGTTATTACCGGGTTTATGTGACCCAACTCAAACAAGAAATCTTGGATGAATTGGGTTTAGAAGCAATACCCAAACAATACAAAGGTGAAGCTGTTTGGCAGATCGCCGCCTTTAAGCAGGTGAATCAAGCAAAATATCTAGTGGCGCGGCTCTTGGGTAATGGCATGAGGATCATCCTCGATCCCCCTTAACGTTTATTCCAAAGGAGAATCTTAGCAATGCACCCCAGAGGTTTAAAAATCAGAAACCGCCAACCGTAAGTCTTTACCAACCCTATAAAACTTATGGATGACTAGGGAAAGATGATTTTCTTACGGGAGGCGATTAGTGAAGTTTTATAAGGAGATCTAAAAAGTCACCACACTACGGATTGATTTGCCCTCATGCATTAGATCAAATGCCTGATTGATTGCTTCAAGGGGCATGGTATGGGTGATCAAATCATCAATATTGATCTTGCCGTCCATATACCAGTCCACAATTTTGGGTACATCGGTGCGGCCTCTAGCGCCCCCAAAAGCAGATCCCTTCCAGACGCGTCCTGTTACCAATTGAAAGGGTCGCGTACGGATCTCTTGGCCCGCGGCGGCAACTCCGATGATAATGCTCTCGCCCCAGCCTTTGTGGCAGCACTCTAGGGCTTGGCGCATGGTATTGACATTGCCAATGCACTCAAAACTATAGTCCGCACCGCCTTTAGTCAAATGGACTAAATAAGGCACCAGATCCCCTTCAACCTCCTTGGGATTGACAAAGTGAGTCATGCCAAATTTTTCAGCTAGGGTCTGGCGCGCTGGGTTAATATCAACCCCCACGATCATGTCGGCCCCCGCTAGCCTTGCCCCTTGAAGTACATTAAGACCGATGCCGCCGAGGCCAAAAACCACTACCTTAGCCCCCGGCTCTACCTTAGCGGTATGGATCACTGCCCCGATCCCGGTGGTTACGCCACAACCGATGTAGCAAACTTTATCAAAGGGAGCATCTTCACGGATCTTGGCGACGGCAATTTCGGGTAAGACCGTGTAGTTGGCAAAGGTCGAGGTGCCCATGTAGTGAAAGACCGGTTCGCCCTTAAAGCTAAAACGACTCGTGCCATCGGGCATTAATCCCTGACCCTGGGTCGCCCGGATCGCTTGACAGAGGTTGGTCTTGCGGGACAAACAATATTCACACTGACGGCATTCGGGGGTATAGAGCGGGATCACATGGTCCCCAGGACGGACACTCGTGACCCCAGCGCCGACTTCCACCACAATGCCTGCACCCTCATGGCCCAGCACCGTTGGGAATAACCCTTCAGGATCGTTCCCCGAAAGGGTAAAGGCATCCGTATGACAGATCCCAGTGGCCTTGATCTCGATTAAGACTTCTCCAGCCTGTGGACCTGCAAGCTGAAGGGTCTCGATACTCAAGGGCTGACCTGCGGCCCACGCTACGGCGGCACGAACATTCATGGTGATCCTGTATCTTTAGCACTAATTTTAGCGTTTTTAGGATGAGCGCAATGGGGGGATCATAGGCTAGCCAAGGGTTCAAGTTGCGCCATTCTCTTGAGGCGGCAAAACACGGATCTCGGAGAAAAAACTAGTCGTACTTAATCCCCCTTGACGCGAAACCGTCAACGCCCGCAGACGGAGGTTATCACTGGCAAACCAGATCCGTTCTTCACTGGTCAGATCCCCTTTTATCAACTTAAGACTTAGGGCCTGATCCCTAAAACAGTAGGTTCCTAGGCAAGATTGATTATTTTGAACCACCTGTACGTGCTGATCTGCGTGCAATACCAGCATTGACTTACCTATATAAGGGCGATTCTGAGCTACTAAGGTTCCTTGCCATTCCATGCATAGCCCTCCAATCAGGGGGGGTGCTAGGGCAAGGTTTTGCAAAACCGCATCCTCAGGATTCAAAGCCCGGATCAAAAGTTCTAGCTTACCGCTTTGTTCGCGGCTGGCTTCTAGGTAAAAGCTAGAGCGTTGGGCCAGCCATTTACCGACGTTGGCATCCAGAAAACTGGGCAGGGTTAGCATGAGTGAGATAATAGGGCACATTCCATTTTGCCACGGGGCTTGTTCATGCCGGTCTTAGTTTTTGATCTTATGGATACGATTGTGGTCGATCCCTATTTTCGGGTGGTCGCCCCCTTTCTAGGGACTACGCTTGCAACCCTCCAAACAGAGAAACATCCCACGGCCTGGATCGAGTTTGAGACGGGGAACATTGATGAAACCCGCTTTCTAAAAAGCTTTTATACCCCAGCCAGCAATAAATATCTCCCTGATCCCGCAGCCTTTCGCCAGGTTTTTTTTGATCACTATGCATTTATTGAAGGTATGGAAGCGTTGCTCACAGAATTGCGTGCCCAAGGACATCAACTTTGGGTTTTGTCCAACTACCCCCATTGGTTTGAGGTGATCCAGGCCAAACTAGCCCTAGATCGTTTTTTTGAAGGATACGTACTCTCCTATCGCTGTGGCTATCGCAAACCCGACCCCCGCATATATCAGTTTCTTGCCCAAAAAGTTGCTGATCCAAACCAGCAATTAGTTTTGATCGATGACCGGGCAATTAACGTCAACGCAGCCCAAGAGCAAGGATGGCAGGGCATTATTTTTACAGGGGTAGCGGATCTACGTCAAAAATTAAGTCAATTAACACTACATAAACCAACATAAGCGTTTAGAATAGTTGGTAGCAACCCTCTAGGACTTTTGTGATCGCCTTGTATCCCGGTAGTTTTGACCCCATCACCTTTGGTCATCTTGATTTAATCGAGCGAGCGAGCCGGTTATATACCCAAGTGATCGTAGCTGTTGCCGGAGATAGCGGTAAGTCACCCCTGTTTCAAGTTGCACAACGCCGAGAACAAATTGCCCAAGCCACCCAACATCTTCCGAATATTGAGGTAGATAGTTTTATGGGTCTTACGGTATATTATGCCCAACAACGGCGGGCTGGAGTGCTGATCCGGGGTCTTAGAGCGGTTTCGGACTTTGAGTTGGAGTTACAAATGGCCCAAACGAACCGTACCCTTGGGGTAGAGACTGTATTTATCGTTACCGCAGCAGAGCACAGTTTCTTGAGTAGTTCCACCGTGCGGGAGTTAGCCCGTTTTGGTGGACCTGTCCATCATCTCGTACCCGTTCATGTTGAACGGGATCTAAAAGCATGTTTTAAAGGTCTGGAGGAAGGTAATGAGTATTGAGCAAGAGCTAGACCGTCTAGAGCGGATGATCTTAGATAGTACGCGCCTACCCTTAGGACGGACGTTGATCAATGAAGAAGAAACATTAGATGTCCTTGACCGGGTACGCATCAATTTACCCAAAGCCCTATCTGAAGCCGCAACGCTCCTCCAAAACCGCGATGCGATCCTAGCCCAAGCCCAGCAACAGGCCAACCAAACCCGCGAACAGAGTAAATCCGAAGGGGAGCAAATCATTGCTGCGGCCAAACGGGAAGCCGAGCGTTATCTCAATGAATCCGAATTGATCCGTGCCGCTGAGCGCGAAGCAAGTGAGATTCGCACCGAAGCCGCTCAAGAATGGCAATCCTATCAAAAACAGGCCGAACTGCTACGCGAAAAAACCCGTCAAGATATGGATCAAGTGATCCGTGAAAGTCGTGCCCAAGCGGATCAAATCTTAGCCCAAGCCGATGAATATGCCGATCAAGTGCTAGCCCGTCTGGAGCGAGAGCTAGACCGCGCCCTGCAAGTAATTCGTCAAAGTCGTCAACAGCTCAAGCCCCAAAACGGCAGCGTAAGTCCCACCGTCCGGCAGGTTAGCTAAACTTTGATCTTGCCGTAGGTCTTAAAACGCAAATACCGGATCAAGACTACCCGTACATCATTGGGAATTCCCTTGAATTGCCCGCGTTTGGTTTCATCGATCACGCGCCGGGCTTGGTTGCGGACTTTGGGAGGCATTTTGCTGATCAATTGCGTAAGTTTGTTGTAGTCAGGAAATTGCTTTTGATTTTCTAAAAGCGGTAATTCACCAATCGCCCGTTTTAGATCGTCGGTATTGACATTAAAGCCATTGACATTCGCAACAAAATAAACTCCTGATTGGAGTTCTGTTCCTGGTTCTGCCGAGGTCCGTACCGATGACCAAACCTGACCACGCGCTGGGATCATCTGGTAAAGGATCGTCGCAGTATGGGCCGAGGCCACGGGTATGCCATTGGCTTCCGCTGGGGTAAAGCGCAGGTCGAGGGCTGCTTTTTTAGCGGCTTCATCGACGGTGCTCAAACCACTAGAGCGCACGATTGCAAGGTTCACCGTACCATCCGGGGTATTTGCTATGCCCGAACAACTAGCAGCAGCTTCCCCTTGGGCAGTTACACACATCCGAATCTGGAGCGACCCAGACTGGGCATAATTGCCCTCTACTTTGACCGTTGGGATCACACCATTCAGCTTTGCTTCCGTTAGGTCGACCGAAGAAACCGGGTCGGGGACACTGGCTACTACAGGCTTAGGGATAGGTTGTTTAACAACAGGCTTAGGCGGTTTAGGCGGTACTTTAACGGGGGTGGGTTGCGCTACCCGAGGAGGAGTGGATTTGGTTTGCACCACATCCACTTGGGCATTAATTTGTTGGGGTGCAGGCTTGGGGACTTGGGGAACTGGAACTTTGTTGATCTGCGGAGTTACAGCAGGGGTGGCTGAGGCATTATTGTCTTGAAAAAGCCTGGGGGCAACCCAGATCCCTAGGCCAGCGGTCAATATTACCCCAATCCCGATTCCGATGAGTAGAGGCTTTGAGGCAATGGCTTGATCCTTAGTAAAATTAATGGTTGGTTTTTGACCCTCAGGGGCAGTGCTTACCGCTAGGGCCATCGACTTTAAAGGATAGGCCCCCTCTGGCGATGGGTTTTGGCGCTTCGGGCCGTTGCGTAATTTTTCGTTGAGGTCCCCTAAAAGTTGGGCATAGGCTTTGGTATCCGATCCCTGGACAGCATTTTTAAAGATGATCAGGTACGAAAGCTGGGTCTCAGATTTACGGTGGTTTAGTTCCTGCTTAATTTCGCCTTGGTGAACTAAAAGATTTTTAGGATCGGTAAACCCAGCAAAAAAGCGTGGGAAGACCAACATCAGATACTCTCGATTATCCGTTTGGGGAAAACGGACTGCTCGAAAAACCTGACCCAGCTTGGTGGCAGCAACAGGCCTCCTGCCTAGGGCCACAAAACCCGCGATGCTCGTACCATGTCCACATTTAGAACAGTACTGAAGCAAGGAAGGGTCTAGAACCGTATTGCATTGAGGCAGGGTACAGCGTATATCCATGGGCCGATCCAACCATGTGACAGTTACAGCAAAAGAAAATACCTATCTTCACCAATAGTATTCCCAAGTTCTGCGACTGTGTACATCTGTAATAAGTGTAAGGTTTTTAAGATCTAGGACTCAGATTTTTTAGAATAGAGTTAGACCATTCTCTGGAGTAATGCATGGCTTCTAATCCTCTATGCATGGTCAATGAATTTGGACAAAGTGTTTGGCTTGATGACCTACGGCGTGATCTCATTACCTCTGGTGAGCTCAAGCGGATGATCGAGGAAGATTGTTTGCGGGGTCTGACCTCTAATCCCACCATTTTCCAAAAAGCAATCACCACTAGCAGTGATTACGATCAACAGATCCGCGCCTTGATTGATCAAGGTCAGTCCACCGATGGAATTTACGAAGCCTTAGTTTTTCAAGATATTCAAGGGGCAGCGGATCTCTTTCGGCCCCTGTACGATGCCACCCAGGGCAGCGATGGCTATGTGAGTATCGAAGTATCCCCGCGTTTGGCCTACGACACCGAGGGTACGATCCTAGAGGCGCTCCGTTTTTGGAAGACCTTAGATCGGCCCAATATCATGATCAAGATCCCTGCAACCCTAGCTGGGATTCCCGCCATTGAGCGTGTGATCAGCGAGGGGATTAATGTCAACGTGACGTTGATCTTTAGTCTCGAACGCTACCGGGCCGTGACAGCGGCTTACTTGGCTGGATTACATACCCTGGCAGCCAAGGGCGGGGATGTATCAAAAATCGCTTCCGTGGCCAGTTTCTTTGTTTCACGGGTCGATGCGGCTGTGGATGGTCAGCTTGATACCAAGATCAAAGCGGGTCAAAGTGGTTTAGCCGGATTGCTGGGCAAAGCAGCCATTGCCAATGCCGCCTTGGCCTATCAAATTTACGATCAGATCTTTAATGGTGAACCTTTTGCTGCACTCAAGACTAAAGGAGCCCAAGCCCAACGACTCCTGTGGGCCAGCACAGGTACCAAAAACCCCAATTATCGGGATGTCCTCTACGTAGAGGAACTGATCGGGGCAAACACCGTAGATACCCTGCCCCCTGCAACCCTCAAAGCCTTTCGGGATCATGGGGTGGCCCAATCTACCCTAGAACTTCAGATCCCCTCAGCCGAGCAAGTTTTAGCGGGGTTAGCGGCGGTGGGTATAGACATCGAGGCCGTGACTACCCAGTTAGAAGATGCAGGGGTCAAATCCTTCGCCGCTTCCTTTGATGAATTGCTTCAAGCCTTAGCCGCCAAACAACAGTTGGTTACTACTGCTTGATGAACGTGCTCGTTCTCCACGGCCCAAATTTAAATCTTTTGGGCCGTCGGGAACCCGAAATTTATGGTTCCTTGACCCTTGAGCAGATCAATAATTTACTCTTTGCTGAGGCTCAGGGCTTAGGCGTCACCCTAGAATGTCTTCAAAGTAACCATGAGGGCGAACTGATCACCTGGATCCAGCAAACCACTGCGGATGGGATCTTGATCAATCCGGCGGCCTATACCCACACCAGTGTGGCGATCCGGGATGCTCTAGCAGGGGTGGGCTTACCTGTGGTCGAAGTCCATCTCTCCAATATTCATAAACGCGAAGATTTCCGTCAGCATTCTTATATTGCAGGAGTGGCCCTGGGTCAGATCACAGGTTTTGGGGCCCAGAGTTATCGCTTAGGATTATGGGCCCTTGTGGATCATTGGCAACAGAACCTACAAAAGCCATAAGAACCTGCCGTAATCAGGACTATCTACCCCTAGGTTAGGGCAAGGTCATCCTTCAGATCCGTAGCTTTGATGGGCAAAGAAACAAAACTATTAGGATCATGCTCTAGACACGGGGTATATCTCTGAACTACGGTGAATAACGAACCTGTGCGGCCCATTAGTGTCATGAAGATTGCCCAACGCCTCCAGAGCATCCCGCCCTACTTATTTGCTGAGATTGACCGCCGGCGCGATGAAGCCCTGGCTAGGGGAGTAGACATTATTAACATGGGCATCGGAGACCCGGATAAACCGACCCCTGATCACATTCTTCAGGCAATGCATGAGGCCATTGATGACCCTAGCACCCATAACTATCCTCCCTATGCCGGGACCAAAGCCTACCGTCAAGCAGCCCTAGACTGGTTTGAGCGTCGTTTTGGCGTGGGGGGCTTTGATGTCAATCAAGAAATTATTTCGTCCATAGGTTCTAAAGAAGCCATTCATAATACCTGTTTGGCGTTTATTGATCCCGGTGATATTGCCCTAGTTGCCGATCCAGGCTACCCCGTCTATCGGACCTCGACCATGTTTGCGGGGGGTGAACCTTACCCCATGCCCCTTTTGCCAGAAAACAATTTTTTACCCGACCTACAGGCGATCCCCGCTTCAGTTGCCGAACGGGCCAAGATCCTGTGGGTAGGTTACCCCAATAATCCCACCGGGGCCTTAGCGGATTTGGCCTTCTTTGAAGAACTGATCCACTTTGGCAAAAAATACGACATTCTCATTTGCCATGATCATGCCTACTCAGAGATGGCCTACGACGGGTACAAGCCCCCCAGTATTCTCCAAGTCCCTGGGGCCAAAGACATTGCCATTGAGTTCCATTCCTGTTCTAAGTCCTATAACATGACGGGCTGGCGCGTGGGTTTTGTCTTGGGCGCTCCCATCGGCATCCAAGCGCTGGGACGCTTTAAGAGCAATATTGACTCTGGGGTATTTAAAGCCATTCAACAGGCTGCGATCACGGCTTTTTTGACCACCGAAGACCAACTCCAAACCTTGATGGCGGTGTATCAAAGACGCCGGGATACCATTGTCAAAGGATTGCAATCCTTGGGATGGCCCCTCCAGGCACCTAAGGCAACCCTTTACGTGTGGGCACCAATTCCTCCTCGGTATCCTAGCTCTACCGCCTTTGTGACCGATCTACTCGATACCTGTGGGATCATTGTGCCTCCTGGGGTCGGCTATGGCTCAAGCGGCGAAGGGTACTTCCGCATTGCCCTAACCGTAGAAGATCACCGCATTGAAGAAGCCATCACCCGCATGGATCAAGCGGGGATTCACTTCACCAAGTAGCTCCCTCCAGTGGGCCTTTGGAGATTCAGTGCTAAGGTGTGAATAGTTTGCCGATTAAAACATGTGGCTAGCGGTCAGTATTGGGAACAGTCAACAGCATTGGGGTTGGTTTGAAGGGGGAGAACTCCTCCTCGCTGCTGACTACAGCCCTAGCTATTGGGATCAGAGTATTTTTGAGCGGGCGTCGCGCGTTGTCCTAACTTCCGTCGTACCTGAACGGATCGAACGCTGGAGCTTTCATAAAAAAGTTAAGATCTTGACCCTTGAGGATATTGCCCTCCGTGGGAGCTATCCCGGTATGGGGGTTGACCGGGCCTTAAACGTTTTGGGTGCGGGCTATCGTTATGGCTTTCCCAATCTAGTCGTCGATTTTGGCACCGCGATCACCTTGACCGCCGCCGATGCCCAAGGTCAATTTTTGGGCGGATGCATTATGCCGGGGTTCATGATGCAATTTAAAGCCCTGCATGCCCATACCGCCCAGTTACCGGAGGTAACTATGCCGGAACTTTTGCCCCCGCCCTTAGCGCAAAATACGATCCAAGCGATTCAGGGTGGGGTGATCAAAATGACCCTGGCGGGGTTAGAGCAATATTTATTGGCCTGGCGTTTGACCCATCCCCAGAGCAAAGTTATTGCCACGGGCGGGGACAGCCCCTTGATCTACCGTTGGACCCCGCATTTATTTGATATTCACGACGCTCAAATCGGTTTGTGGGGGATGTATGCGGTGGCTGATCGCTAGTTTTTTAATAGGCTGCAGTTTAAGCCTTCCCGTGCAGGCTTTTAAATTAGGACAGACCGCTAACCAGGTGATCCAGCGCTATGGGGAGCCGACCTCACGCCAAAAAGATGCCGTGTTTACGATCTTTACCTATGTGCGTCCCTTTGGACAGGTAATCGTGCTGTTAGGCCCAGATCAAAAAACCGAAGCCGTTCTACAAGTTGATCCTAACTACGGCAAAGAATACCCCCAACTAGGGATTTTTTTGAGCCAACAAACCCCAGCATTGAGCCTAACCGACCCACAAAAAGCCTATTCTGTGGAACTGTATCAACAGCTCTCACCCCAAGGGTTTGAAGCCTGGCTCTATAAAAAACAACTTAATGGTCAAGTATTGGTTTTTGGCGACCTATTAGCGCTCCCCTATCGCCGCGAAACAGCGGGGCTTTTTTTGATTGAATATGGACGACGGATCCTCCAAGACCCTCAGATCCAGCTACTTTTAGCCCCAGCCATGAATACTGCTCCCCTCAAATAGCAGATCTTCTCTAACGAGTGCCGATGGCTCTAACGAGCACCGGTGGCAGATTGTCTAGCTAAAAGTTGCTCAAAACGGCGCAAAAGTTCCCCCCGACCAAAGACCGGCTTAGGACCAGGGGGATGAACAAGAATCGTGATCATTCCCATACGATTGCCCCCCACAATATCGGTGAGCAAACGGTCGCCGATAATCGCAACTTCCTGGGGGAGCAAGTTCATTTGCTGAATCACTTTACGTAGGGCTTTACGGGAAGGTTTATTGGCCGCAGAAATGGTCAATAGGCCCAAGCCGTTACCGATCCGGTTTAAAAAAGGATAATTGGGATTATTACTGACAATACAGACTTGAAAGTGTGTTTTGGCGTTAGCCACCCATTGTGCCACCGCAGGGTCAACATCCTTTGCCCCCAAAGGCACGAGCGTATCGTCAAAATCTAAGACCAACCCCTGGATCCCTTGGGCTTTGAGGGCGATTAGATCCAGATCTAAAATCGATCCCAGACAATTGATGGTAGGGGTTAATAGTCCGCGTAGGTTCATACGCCTATTGTAATGGAGTCGCAGAAATTACTCTGCTAAATCAAAAACCATCCTTAGGGATATTCCCCTTGGCAGCCTGTACCAATAATTATTACTCTGGTAATGGGGTAGGGTGATCCGGGTGTCTACAGCAGATCTTCAAAGTTGGTTCTCTACTATCAGTTGGCTAAATTTAGTAGATTGGACCCTAGTGGGTCTACTTTTGTATTGGATCGCACAATTAGTACGTCAGAGTCGGGCTGTACTTTTGGTCCGGGGATTTTTGATCCTGGTGGGAGCGTATTTTTTTAGCGCTTTGGCCCAGTTAACCCTCTTATATGTAATTTTAGATAAAGTCTTGATCGGGGTAGCCGTGGCGATCCCTGTTCTCTTTCAGCCAGAGTTACGCAAACTTTTAGAACAATTGGGCCGGGGGAGTTTTTTAACAGAACTTTTGCCCAATCAGCCCTTAGAACAGCAATCCCAGATCTGTACGGATCTGCTAGAGGCGGTACAAGAACTTTCGGAACAACGGACTGGGGCCTTAATCGTGCTAGAGTATACGCCTTTAGAAGACCGTGCGTTCTCAGACTCAGGAGTTGTCCTCGATGCAGCCATTAGTAGTGATTTATTGATCAGCATTTTTGCCCCCAAGACCCCCCTCCATGACGGGGCTGTGTTGATTCGGGGGGGCCGTATCCAAGCGGCACGCGTGATCCTGCCCATCGCCGACCGGGTCCCCTCACGACAATTAGGGACCAGACACCGCGCTGCTATCGGTATTACAGAACAAAGTGATTGTCGCTGTATTGTTGTCTCCGAAGAAACAGGGTCTATTTCCCTAACCCGTTCAGGCACTATTCAACGCGCTTTGAGTCTAGAAGAACTCAAGCTGATGTTGACAGATACCTTCCCGGCCTCCAATACCCTGTCTCAGATCCCTGATTGGTTTAAAAAATTCTTTCTGGCGAGTATGCCGAGAAATGTGTAATGGCTTTACGTTCTCTGGTTGAACTCCCCCCTGACCTTGATCCCCAGCGCCTCCCTCACCATGTGGCGGTGATCATGGATGGCAATGGACGTTGGGCCCAGCAACGGGGCCTACCGCGTTTTATGGGCCATCGTCGGGGGGTAGAAACCCTCAAAGATATGCTGCGCTGTTGTAAAGATTGGGGGGTGCCTACCCTGACTGCGTACGCCTTCTCCACGGAGAATTGGGGCCGTCCCACCGAAGAAGTAAATTTTTTAATGGGACTTTTTCAAGAAGTGCTGGAGCAAGAGCTACAGGAACTGATCCGTGAAGGGGTATGTCTACGTTTTGTGGGCAATTTAGCGCCGTTGCCCGTTTCGCTAAAGAATTTTATGGACCGGTCCATGGCTGCCACGGCCCATAATCACGCGGTAGCCTTTAACGTTGCCATAAATTATGGAGGCCGTCAGGAGATCCTCCAGGCCGTCCAAGCCGTGGCCCAACTGGTTCAAAACGGAGAACTCCTCCCCGAAGAGATCACAGAGGAAGTATTTACGCGCCAACTCTATACCTATCCCATGCGGGACCCTGATCTTTTGATCCGCAGTAGCGGCGAATTGCGCCTCAGTAATTTTTTGCCTTGGCAATTGGCCTATACGGAGCTTTATGTTTCTGAGGTGAACTGGCCTGATTTTGACCGGGTTTGCTTTCATAAAGCGTTGGGCCATTACCAGCATCGACAACGACGATTTGGCAAACTTTAAAAATTAAGGTTAAGAATTGGGCCCATCGGATCAAAGATTTACTAAATTTAATCCATGACCCATGACGATGCCTTGAATTTACTGGGCCTTGCAGCCAGTGCCGGAGACCTAGAGGTCAATGTAGCTTTTTTTAAATACTGCGCTCTTATGATCAGCTCCGCCGCCGCTGAAACCCTCCCAGAGCAAATAACCCATCTCGCTGCCCTCCGGACCGCCTTGGGTAGTACTCCCATGACCACAAGCATGGAACATTTGCTTGACCATGTTCACCCATTAAATGAAAGCCAACACCATCAAACGGTATATGTCTTGCTTTACCGTGAAGATCACCATGAACAAATTCATACCCTACGTCTGGGTACCCATCATCTCGTCTTGGCCTTTGAAAATCATTTCACTGCCCGTAAATACACCCAGACCCTAGCCCATCGTCAACTGATTGAACCCTGGACGGGGACCCTTTCCTTAGGTGAGGTAAACGCCTTTTGTAAAACCCAAGGCTATGGACTACTTCTAGTACCCCAACACCAGCAAGTCCAGCCCCCAGTAGCCGCTAGTGAAGACCTACGCAGTCCCTGTTAACTGCTCTAGGGACTGTGCTAAATTTTAAGGACGTAGCGAAGAAGTGCGATATGGGTATGTTTGGAGATCTGTATAGTCGTCTACAGCCTAATGCTGAACCAGATCCGGTGGTGGCAGCCGACCGATTAGCTACCGTCGCTGATATTTATGATGCGATTGTGGAAGGCACGCTCCCCGATTGGCCCTCCTTGGTCACAAAGGCTGGACGCTATGGTCGTAAGTACACCATGATCCGTACCGTTGAAATTTGGTTATCCCAGGCCCCTGTCCTCTCCGATAGTCTTGCACTCAAAGATTGGGCGGACCGTTGTCCTTGGCCTCCCACACCAACCCCCCAAAATAAACCTAAGGGTGATCCCTTCAAAAAGTTTCGTCTCTGAGCCAGCCTTGGTTGATCTATGCTCTAGGCGGGGGCTGGGGGCATTTAACCCGTGCCCTAGCGCTAGCTCTGCGCATCCGCCAGACGCAGCCAGTGCGGATTTTAACCAGTAGCCCCTATGCTGGACAGATCCCCTTAATAGATTCTTTGGAGCTGCATTTAGCGCCCCTAGACCCCCAACTCCTGGGTCCGTGGGTACAAGACCATTTACAGGATCAAGACTGGGCGGGACTGATTGTGGATACCTTTGCCAGGGGCATCCTGGGGGAATTAGCAGCATTATTACCAAGCTATAGGCTGCCTCCATGCATTTTGATTCAGCGCCTGATCAACCCAGCCTATGTAACGCAGTTTGATGTAGTGACTTTTACGGCCCAGCATTACGATTTGGTGATCAATCCTGGAGACCCGCATCTGCACCGGGAATTATTAAATTCCACCGTACCCACCGCGCCTTGGTTGTTGCTAGACCCCCAGGATCTGCCTCACGTGGGGGCGAGTCGTTTACTACTGGGGGTAAACTCTAACGATCACGTTGTATTGATCATCGCCGGAGGTCAGCACGAAGAACTGGCTTTTTGGGGGGAGACCACTAGGCTTCTCCATGAGACTTTGGGCACTCAAGTACGTTGTTTAGCCGATCTACAGCCCCCTGGTTGCCCCCCAGAACTTTGGGTTCGCCATTGGCCCGCCCTCGAATGTCTACCCGCGGCTCACGTAATCGTCGGAGGCGGGGGCTACAACACGGTGACAGAATCCATAACCCTAGGGATCCCCTTAGTTGCAGTGCCTTGGCCCAGAAGCTATGACTGCCAAGCCTCTAGGCTTAAATTCTGGCAAAACAGCCCAGCCCGGATCACGATTGCCCACGCTCGTAGCCAAATTGTCACGGGGGTTAGCCATTATTTAGCGCAAAATCTCATTCCCCAGCCCGTGTGGGTAGTCAATGGCGTAGACCAAGCCTGGAAGATGATCCAAACAACAAAACCCCGCCAGGGGCGGGGCTTTATAAAACCTAGGGATCAGCCTAGTTTTGACGACCGGGCTTAGCCTGATTGAGGCGGCGTTCGATCACTTGCTTCACCAAAGGACGGGGTGTAGAGGAACTGCCTTGTAGTACCAAGGGGTTATAGATCAACGCTGAAGCGGTGGGGTTGTCAAATTCCAGGATCACCGTTTCGGGAACGTTGCCAGCTTCCAATTGAGTCACATCAAGGGCCACCGCAGGCAGACTTGTACCATCATTAGTGACTAAGGTCGCATTGACCAAGGTAGCTCCAGGGGTCAAGTCATCCACCGCTAAAAAGATCGGCCCTGGAAAAGAGTTAGGACCAATATTCGTCAAGGTGACTTCTTGGCGGATTCGGGTAACCGTAATAAATCCAGAAGCTGAAAGATCGGTAGTAACCGGGGTTTCATTTTCATCCACCAAGCTTCGGTCAAAGGTTAGCCCCAAAGGCGTGGGGTTTTCATACCGTACGGTGACAGTACGTACAGCCCCAGCCCCTAGCACTTCGCCCAAGTCTAAAACGGGGATCAAAATGGCTCCTGAAGCGCCGATTCCAGCGGTCGTACTCACCACCGAGGCTCCCGCTGTTACATTTGCCAGCGAAAGATACAAGGGTCCAACCAAGTCCGATCCAGTACTGTTGGTAATGGTGAACTGTTGACTGATCTGGCGGACATTAATCAAACCACTTGCGCTGATTTCCACTTGATCGGTGATGTCATTAAAGACCGCCGGGGGATTGACCGTGAGGCTTAAACCCACTGAAACCGTGGCTACGCCTGGTGCAGCGCCCGTGACCACTAGATCATAGGTGCCCACTGGAGTGGTATTGGTAGTGTCTATGGTCAAGGTAACGGAGTTGCCGGTGGCAGGGTCTTGGCTGAAACTAGCGGTACTGTCTTTAGGTAAGCCTAAAACCGCAAGATCCAAGCCCCCGGTGAAATTTGCCCGAGCCAATGAGATCGTAAAGCTGGCGGTACTGCCGAGGGGAATGGTTTGACTGGCAGCGCTGGTCGACAGTCTTACCGCTGAAACAGCATTAATCCGTGCTGTGCCCCCTACAGGGTACTGGGCTGCACTAATGACCCCAGCTAGATCCTGCTCTACATAGGTCTTTAAGGCTTGCTGATAGCTCTCCGCCAAATTGATGAAGGGCACCCCACGGAAGGGATATTGGTCTCCCCCACGCGCCAAAAAGTCAATGGAGGCGACATTGATTGCGGGGGCACCAGAAACTACCGCTCCATCGACAACAATGGGTGTGCCATCCGCTAGGGTCACGGTTTTAACCCGCTTGCCTGGGGTGAGAACGGTTCCTGCGTTATCTACCACCTGACCGATTTCGGTTAAGTCCCAAGTAAAGGTAAAACCAGCAATCTGTGCAAAACGCCCATCGGTAAACTCAACCCGTGAGACGGCATTTTCTAAGATCTCTTTAAACTGGGTTGGGCTGATATCAGGGATCACCGTCAAGAAGTTGGAAAAAGGCAAGATATCAAAGGTATCAAGTTCGGTGAAATTCCCAGCGGGGATCACCGCATCGTTACGGATCCCACCGCCATTTTGTAGGGCTACGCTGGGAATAGGGGCACTAAAGCTAGGCGCTAAGGCAACGGCCCGAGCCAGTAAAGCATCGGCAATAAGATCCCCTTCATTGGTTTCACGGGTACGGATATTGGCCCGGACTCCATCAAGGTCTACTTCAGACGTAGCGATCACATTGGCTTCTAAAGCATCAACTGAGGCTTGGACCGGATCCACAACTTGAGATTGAATTATGGAGTTTGGGGCTACGGCATCCGCGCCGGTCTCCAGCACCGTGCTGGTTCAGGGCGAGAGCGGTAGCGGCAAGGAGCTGGTGGCCAAGGGGCTGCACGACC